>JAHEKO010000301.1 GCA_024638355.1 Acidobacteriota bacterium | reverse complement strand
AATCTCATCTACTACCAGCTCGGCCTCGCCTACCGCGAGCTGGGCGACCGCGAGCGGGCGCTCGAGAACCTCAAGCGCAACCGCCACCAGGACGTGCGGCTGAACGATCCGCTGGTCAACAACCTCTACGCCATCGTGCGCAGCGCCAAGCTGCACTTCAACAGCGCCATCGAGCTTCTCGAGCAGGACCGGCCCGAGATGGCGGTCGAGCAGTTCCGGATAGCGATCGAGAAGCAGCCCGGTCAGTTCAGCTATCACCACAACCTGGCGGCGGCGCTCGGAATCCTGGGGCGCAAGGACGAGGCGATCGCCGAGTACCGGAAGGTGCTGGAGCTCAATCCCGGCTATCCGAACGCGCACTTCAATCTGGCGCTGCTGCTGGTCGAGCGCGGCGAGATCGCCGAGGCGGCCCGGCACCTCGAGCTCGCGCATCGCTACGATCCGCGAGACCTCGTCGCTCACACCGAATGGGCTACCGCGCTCAGCCGGCTGGGAGAGCCGGAGCGAGCCGCCGCCGAGCTCGCCAAGGTGCTGGACCAGGATCCGACCTACGGCAAGGCGCTGTTGAATCTGGCGACCGTGCAGGCGCAGATGGGCCGCACGACCGCCGCCGAAGCGACGCTGGCGGAGCTGCTCGAGGGCGATGCCACGCCTGCCGAGCGGGCGGCGGCGAACTTCCGACTCGGCAGGATCTACGAGGAGCGCAACGAGACGGGCCGCGCTTTCGCCGCCTTCAACGAGGCGGTGGCGGCCGACCCCGACGTGGCCGAAGCGCAAGCGGCCCTGGCGGTCGCGCTGGCGCAGCGGCAGCGCTTCGGCGAGGCGGCCGGCCACTTCGCACGCGCGGTGGAGCTCGACCCCGAGGACCTCGAGTCGCGCTTCGGTCAGGCGCTCGCCCTGGTTCTCGGCGAGCGCTACGGCGAGGCGCGCTCCGCGCTCGAGGCGGGCGTTGCCGCGCATCCCGACCACCTGCCGCTCGTTCACCTGCTGGCGCGGGTGCTCGCCGCGGCTCCCGAGGCGGGCGTTCGCGACGGCGCCCGCGCGCTCGAGATCGCGCAGCAGGTCTTCTCCCGCCGACAGACCCTCGATCACGCCGAGACCATCTCGATGGCGCTGGCCGAGCTCGGACGCTTCGAAGAGGCCGCCTCGTGGCAGCGCGAGATCCTGGCGCAGGCCCGGACGCGTCCGGTGCCGGCACAGATCGCCCAGCTGGAGAGCCGACTCGCTCAGTACGAGCGGGGCGAGCCGGTGCGCGCGCCATGGCGATGAGCCGTCGTCGCGGTGTGCTCCCGCTGCTGCTGCTGTTGTTGTCGACCGTGGCCGCGGCGCCGCTCACCGCCGGAATACTCTTCCGCGAGACCGCCGCCGCCTGGGGGATCGACTTCGAGCATCACCACGGCGGCGCCGGCGAGTTCTATCTCATCGAGACGATGGGCTCGGGCGTGGTGGCGTTCGACTACGACGGCGACGGCGACGACGACCTCCTCTTCGTGCAGAGCGGCGAGCTCGAGGGCGGAGAGCGCCGTACCCGGCGGTCCGCCCTCTATCGCAACGACGGCGCCGGCGCCTTCGTCGACGTCAGTACACGCGCGGGCGTGGAGCTCGACATCTACGGCATGGGGGCGACCGCCGGCGATCTGGATGGCGACGGCGACGACGATCTCTACCTCACCGCCTTCGGCCTCGATCGGCTGCTGGTCAACCGCGGCGACGGCACCTTCGTCGACGCGACCGAGAGCGCCGGAGCGCTCAACCCGGAGTGGGGCAGCTCGGCTTCGCTCGCCGACGTCGACCGCGACGGCGATCTCGACCTGTACGTCACCAACTACGTCGACTTCGCGTTCGACAACAACCCGACCTGCGGCATTCAGGAGCGCGGCCTGCGCAGCTACTGCAACCCGGACCCGTTCAACGGACTGGCCGATCGCTTCTTTCGCAACCGCGGCGACGGCACCTTCGAGGAGGCGACGGCGGCGGCCGGCTTCTCCGGGGCCACCGGCAAGGGGATGGGCGTCGTCTTCGGCGACGTCGACCTCGACGGGTGGCCGGATCTCTACGTGGCGAACGACCTGGTGGCCAACTTCCTCTTCCACAATCGCGGCGACGGCACCTTCGAAGAGGTCGCGCTGCTCTCGGGAGTGGCGCTCGACGAGGCGGGCCGGCCCGAAGCGGGCATGGGGGTCGACCTCGGCGACCTCGACGGCAACGGCCTCGCCGATCTGATCGTCACCCACGTCGACCGGCAGACCAACGCCTACTACAGCAACACCGGCGGGGCCATGTTCGTCGACCGTCGCTGGCCGGCGCGCTTTGCCGAGCCTTCGTACGACATGGTCGGCTTCGGCGTCGTGATCGCCGATGTCGATCTAGATACCGATCTCGACGTGGTCGTCGCCAACGGCCACATCGCCCACAACGCCGACGAGTGGGGCACCGGAACGACCTACCACCAGCGCAATCAGGTGCTCGAGAACCTCGGCGCGGGGCTCTTTCGCGAGGCTGCCGATACGGGCCTCGACGTGGTCCTGTCGAGCCGCGGAATGGCGGCCGCCGATCTCGACCTCGACGGCGACCTCGACCTGGCGATCAGCAACTCCAACGCTCGCGCCGAGGTCTACGAGAACGTCGGCGCTTCGGGGGCGTGGGTGGCGGTGGACGTCGGCGGCGAGGGGGTGGTCGTGGGCACCCTCCTCGAGGTGGTCGTCGGCGGCCGGGTCCAGCGGCGCGAGGTGCGGGCCGCGTCGTCGTATCAATCGCAGAACTCGTCAGTCGCCAGCGTCGGCCTGGGTGACGCGGCAGGCGTCGACAGCCTGCTCGTGACCTGGCCCAACGGCACCCGGCGACGGTTCGTGTCGCTGCCCGCGGGGCACCGGCTGTGGGTGGGGAGATAGGGTGATCGGGCTCGCGCTGCTTTCGAGACGCCTCGCGCCCGCGGCGCTTCTGGGGCTCTTGGCGTCCGCGGCGCCCGGCGCCGATGCCGTCGGCGATCGGCCGCCGGTGCAGTTTCGCGAGGTGGCGGCCGAGTGGGGCGTCGACTTCGTCCACCGCCACGGCGGTACCGGCGAGTTCTACATGATCGAGACGATGGGAGCCGGAGTGGCCGCGCTCGACTACGACGGCGACGGCGACGACGACCTTCTCTTCGTCCAGAGCGGCAAGCTGCCCGTCGACGGCGCCGGCGGCCCGGGCGCCGCCCTCTACCGCAACGACGGGGCCGCCGGCTTCGTCGACGTGACCGCGGCGGCCGGGCTGCGACTCGCCGTCTACGGCATGGGGGCGACCGCCGGCGACTACGACGGCGACGGCGATGTCGATCTCTACGTCACCGCCTACGGCCCGAATCGGCTGTTCAGAAACAACGGCGACGGCACCTTCACCGATGTCACCGACGCGGCCGGAGTGGGAGATCCGAGCTGGGGCGCATCGGCATCGTTCGCCGACGTCGACGGCGACGGCGCTCTCGATCTTTACGTCACCAACTACGTCGACTTCAGCTTCGAGAACAATCCGATCTGCGGGCTGCAGAACCGCGGCCTGCGCTCCTACTGCCATCCCGACGTCTACGACGGGCTGCCCGACCGCTTCTTCCGCAACCGTGGCGACGGCACCTTCGACGACGCCACCCTCGAAGCGGGGTTCGGCTCGGCCAGCGGCAAGGGCCTCGGCGTGATCTTCGGCGACGTCGATCTCGACGGCGCGGTCGACCTCTACGTCGCCAACGACATGACCGCGAACTTCCTCTTCCGCAATCTCGGCGACGGCACCTTCGAGGAGATCGCCCTGCTCACCGGCACCGCGTTCGACGATCGGGGTGAGGCCGAGGCGGGGATGGGAGTGGAGCTGGGCGATCTCGACGACAACGGCTTCCCCGACATCCTGGTCATGCACCTCGACAAGCAGACCAACGCCGTCTACTCCAACACCGGAACGGGTCTGTTCGTGGATCGGCGCTACCCGACTCGGATCGCCGAGCCCTCTTTTCACAAGGTGGGCTTCGGCGTCGGTCTAGGCGACTTCGACCAGGACGGCTACGCCGACCTGGCGATCGCCAACGGCCACATCATTCACAACGTCGACGAGTGGGACGCCACCGGCCGCTTCCGGCAACCCAACCAGCTGCTGCGCAACAACGGCGACGGCACCTTCGCCGAAGTCGCGGACGCCGGCCTCGACGTGGTGCGCTCGAGCCGCGGCCTGGCGATGGTGGACATCGACCTCGACGGCGACCTCGACCTGGCCATCAGCAACTCGGACGAGCCGGCCGAGGTCTACGAGAACGTCACGGCGGCGCCGGGCGGCTGGCTGCAGCTCTCGCTCGGCGACCAGCGGTCGCCGCTGGGGGCGCGCGTGGAGGTGACGGCGGGCGGGCGCCGGCAGACGCGCGAGCTGCGCGCCGGGTCGTCCTACATGTCGCAGAGCTCGGCGGCCGTGCATGTCGGCCTGGGCGCGGCGGCCGGGGTCGACTCGGTGCTGGTCACCTGGCCGGACGGTCGGCGGCTGCGGTTCACCGATCCTCCGGCGAATCGACGGCTGCGGGTGGTGCGCTAGGTGCCGGGCGCACGGTGCCTGGCGTGGGGCCTCGCACTCGTGGCGGCCGCCGCCGCTGGCGCGGCGGAGCGGGCGTCGCCGCCGCTGCGTTTCGCCGAGGTGAGCCGTGAGTGGGGAGTCGACTTCGTGCACCGCCACGGCGGTGCGGGCGAGCGCTTCATGGTGGAGACCGTAGTCGGCGGCGTCGTGCTCTTCGACTACGACGACGACGGCGACGTCGATCTGTTGTTCGTCGACGGGGGCGCGCTGCCGGGCTACGACGGGCCGCCGCCCGGCTCGCGGCTCTTTCGCAACGAGGGCCGCGGACGCTTCCTCGACGTCACCGAGCGCGCCCGGCTGACGAGCCCCGAGTACGGCGCCGGTGCGACCGCCGGCGACTACGACGGCGACGGCGACGTCGATGTGTACCTGACGGCCTTCGGCGTCAACCGGATGCTGCGCAACGACGGCGACGGCGGCTTCACCGACGTCACCGGGGCGGCCGGCGTGGGCGATCCACTGTGGAGCGCCTCGGCCGCCTTCGCCGACGTCGACCTGGACGGCGACCTCGATCTCTACGTGGCCAACTATGTCGACTTCACCCTCGACAATCACAAGTTCTGCGGCAACCGCGAGACCGGCCTGCGGGGCTACTGTGCGCCGCGCCAGTACAACGGCGAGCCCGATCGCTTCTATCGCAATCGCGGCGACGGCACGTTTGCCGACGAGACCGCGGCGGCCGG
>JAHEKO010000300.1:3498-5280 GCA_024638355.1 Acidobacteriota bacterium | reverse complement strand
AACTCGATCAGCCGCTGCTCGCGCGTCTCCCCCATGTGGGTCGAGTCGGGAGGCGGATCGATGTAGTGCGGGTTGATCTGGAAGGGCACGAGCCCGAGAGCGTCGAACGAGGCGGGCTCGACGATCGGCATGTCGTTCGTGGTCTTGATCGTCGGTCCGGCGATGTTCGAGCCGGCGCTGGCGCCCATGTAGACCATCTCCCCCGCCACCCGCTCGCGAATCGCTGCGAGCAGCCCCGAGTGCTGGAGGGTCTCGAGCAGGCGGAAGGTGTTGCCGCCGCCGACGAAGACCGCTTCGCCCCAATCGAGCGTCTCCCTGCCCGCGGCATCGGCGGTCAGCGCCCGTACCTCGTAGCCCTCCCGCTCGAATCGCTCGCCCGCTTTGGTCGCGTAGCCCACGCGGTCGAAGAGCGCGAAGGGCACGAAGACGATCCTCCGGCGCTCGCCCAGGACATCCCGTACCTCGGCCATGCAGTGGTCGAGATAGTCCTCGCCGTGCATCGTCGAGTTGCTGATCAGGAGCAGTCGTGTCATCCGTCTCGCCGCCGTTTCGCCGCCGTCCATACGCTACGATACTCGAATGACGGCGAGCTTCAACGACTGGCTGGGCATGAGGCTCGGAGACGCGCCGGGCGAGATCGTGCTCGACACGCGGCCGGAGCATCAGGTCGCGCCCGGTCTCATCCACTTCGCCGTTCTGACCACCCTGGCCGAGGTCTCCGCGGCCTCGGCGCTGGCGGCGCCGGTGGTGCCGACCACCCTCTCGGTCAACCTGATGCGGCGAGCGGCGCCCGGCCGGTTGCTCGCCCGGGGCAAGGTGATCAAGCGCGGCCGCACCCTCGCGGTCGCCGAAGGCGAAGTCTTCCAGGAAGCGAAGCTGGTGGCGAAGGCGACGGTGACCTTCGCGGTGACGGCATAGGGGACGACAGATGGACCGAGAGCAGGCTGTGGCGATCATGCAAGAGAACGTTCAGGCCGAGGGCCTCCGACGGCACATGCTGGCGGTCGAAGCCGCCATGCGCTTCTACGCCGCGAAGCTGGGCGAGGACCCCGAGACCTGGGGGCTGGCCGGGCTGCTGCACGACTACGACTGGGAGATCCACCCGACGCTGGAGGCGCATCCCAAGGAAGGCGCGCCGCTTCTGCGCGAGCGTGGCTGCCCGGACACCGTGGTGCGGGCGATCCTCTCGCACAACACCGCGGGCACCGGCGTCGAGCGTGAGCGGCCGATCGACTTCGCGCTCCTGGCGTGCGACGAGATCACCGGCTTGATGATCGCCGGCACGCTGGTGCGGCCCGACAAGGACATCCGCCAGATGAAGCTCAAGTCGGTCAAGAAGCGCTGGAAGTCCAAGATCTTCGCCGCCGGCGTCGACCGCGACGAGGTTGCGGAGGCGACCGAGGACTTCAGCCGCGAGTGCTTCGAGGGCAAGCTGGAGCTCTGGGAGCACGTCCAGAGCGTCCTCACCGCCATGCAGGACGCGGCCGAGACCCTGGGCCTCGAAGGATCCCTGGCGAGCCGGGAATCCGCCCCGGGGCTGTAGGAGGGCCCCGGCACGGAGCCCCAGCTCGACTACTCGAGTCCGGAGTCCAGGCGGTCGACCCGGATGTCGTGCAGGGTGACGGTCGAGACCAGGCGCATGGCGTTCGCCACGTAAGCGGGGTCGATCAGGTCGACCGACAGATCCGCGCCGTCGACGCCCCGGTTCTCCTGGTCGAAGAAGCCGATCCCCCCGACCCGCCGATGGTTGAAAGCGCGGCGGAAGCGCAGCCCTCCCCCGCC
>JAHEKO010000300.1:0-3398 GCA_024638355.1 Acidobacteriota bacterium | reverse complement strand
CCCCATGTCCGACACCACCCGCCGCTTCGCGCGCTCGACCGGGGCCGCCACCTTCTCGCAGATCTGGCGGGTCGGCGTCACCTTCCTCATCACCCTGGCGCTGCGCCGGCTCATCCTGCCGGGCGACTACGGGCTCTACGACTGGGCGCTGTCGGTCTTCCTGGTCCTGGGCGCCGTGCGCGACCTGGGGCTCGTCTACCACATCGTTCGCGTGCCCAGCCGGCCCTACGGCAACCTCCTGCTCGTCCAGCTCACCTGGGGTCTCGTGCTCGCCGCGGGCTCGTTCTTCGGCGCCGGGCTGATCGCCCGCGGCATGACCGAGCCCCACCCCGAGGTGGTCCCGGTCGTCGCCGCGTTCAGCCTCTTCCTGCTGCTCGAGGGCCTCTCCTCGGTACCGCGCGTCTACTTCGACGCCGAGCTCCAGGTCGGCCGTACGGTGGCTCCCGAGATCCTGCGCAATCTGGTCTACGCGGTCTCGACCCTGGCCCTGGCCTATTACGGTTACGGCGTCTGGAGCCTGGTGGTGGGGCTCATCCTCTCGACCGGCGTCTACGCCGCGCATCTCTGGAAGCTCGCCTACGGGTCGATTCCACTTCGCTGGGAGCGCGGCAACACGTGGCGCCTGGTGCGACACGGCCTCCCCCTCGGCTCGATCTGGTTCCTCGCCATCTTCGTCCAGCGCGTCGACACCCTGATCCTCGGTCTCCGCTTCGACGCCGAGGAGATCGGCCACTACTACTTCGCCTACTTCGTCGCCCTTCTGGTCACCGTCACCCTGGTGCCGGCGATCACCCGCACTCTCTACCCCGCCCTGGTCGCCTACAGGTCGGAGCCCGACAAACAGGCCGAGGCCTACCGGCTCGCGACGCTCTTGATTCTGGCGATCGAGGCGCCGGTGGCGGCCTTCCTGCTGGTCAACCCGGAGACGTCGATCCAGATCCTGGGCGGCGAGAAGTGGGTCCTGGCCCCGCGCTATCTGCAGGTCCTCGCCCTCGCTCCCCTCATGGATCCGTTCAGCCGCCTGGGCGGCGAGCTGCTCAAGGTGTTTCACAAGGACCTGATCTGGATCGCCGCCGTCGGCCTGACGCTGATCTCCTTCATCGGCTTCGGCTGGACCTTTACCGGCATCTGGGGTGCGGTGGGAATGGCCTGGGCCAACTACCTGCCGCTCGGTGGCCTGGTGATGGCCTGGGCCATCTACCGGGTAGCGCCGGGGCCCTTCCGCCAGCTCCTGCGCGACATCGTGGTCCTCTACGGAGCGCCGGTGGTCCCCTTTCTGGCGGCCTGGTGGCTCGCGGCCGACAACCCCTGGCTGCGCTTCGGACTCTCGCTGGTCGCCCTGGCCGCCGTCTTCGGCTTCTACGCCTGGCGCTTCGGCGACGCCTTCCGCCGCTTTCTGAAGCCCTAGCCTCAGCGTCTCCGTGCGAGTCCGGCCACGGCGGGGTCAGGCCGTCCGCGCGGCCACCGCTTCCGAGCCCGTCTCGGACAGGTAGTAGAGCGAGCCCGACTCGGCTGTCAGTAGGAGGCCCTTCTCGGTCAGGCTGTCGAGCCCGGCCTCGAAATCGAGGTCGGGATGATCGTCCGCCACGCAGACGACGGCCTGCTTGCGCAGCATGTACCCGGTTCGGGGGCCGCCCGCCATCCGGCTCTTTTCGTAGAACCGATCCAGGATCACTTGCTCGACGGTCGTCAGGTCCATGAAGAAAGCCCCCTCGGGAGTCAGGTTGCGGCGCTATTCTAGTCCGGCCGGCCCCGGGAGGCTACGTACCCAGTGGGTCCGTTGACTGCGGGAGGGCTCCCGCCGGGGCGCAGAGGCTCTGCGCGGTCGCAGCCCGAGCACCAGCGGGATAGCCCGCGGCAGCCGGGCCCCTGCCGGCCCGGGCGGAACAAACGGACCCTCCACCCTGCGCTTCCAACGATTGACGGCAACGCGTTCCAATGCGATACTCGGAGTCCCGCCGCAACCACCATCGCCCCGATTCCGTAGTTCAACACCTGAGTGCTCGCCAGGAAAAGGCTCCTTCGACATGAGTGACCAATCGACAGACTCGCCCGCGGTCGAAACCGCACCGACGCCCCAGCCGAAAGTAGAAGGCGACATGAACGCAACCGAAGACATCGCGAGGGAAAGCGCTCCGGCCGCCCCCGAGGCTCCCGTCGAAGAGCGGGACGCGGCCGCCACCGAGGAGCCCACCGAAAAGCCGCCGACCGGCGACGCCGAAGCCGAGCCGATGTCCCCGGCGGTGCTGGCCCTCAGGGAGCAGATGCGCACCCAGGAAAAGGTCGAGGGCAAGGTCATCGGCTGGAACAAGGGCGGCTTCCACGTCGTCTGCGAGGGCGTCACCGCCTTTTGCCCCAACTCCGAGATGGAGCTCGGCAAGGTGAAGGCGCCGAAGGACTACATCGACCAGAGCTACGAGTTCAAGGTGCTGCGCATCGAGGACTTCGGACGCCGCGTGGTCCTGTCGCGCACCAAGGTGCTGCAGGGAGAGCGCTCGCAGAAGCGCGCCGAGCTGCGCTCGAAGATCCAGGCGGGCGCCGAGCTCCAGGGCACCGTCGCTTCGCTGACCAAATTCGGAGCGTTCGTCGATCTCGGCGGCGTTCAGGGTCTGGTGCACGTCTCGGAGATCAGCCGCAGGCGGGTGGAAGACCCGGCCAGCGTGTTGAGTATCGGCCAGAGGATCAAGGTCAAGGTGCTCAAGGTCGAGCAGGGGGGCAAGCGCATCTCCCTGTCGATGAAAGCGCTCGAGCCCGACCCGTGGAAAGGCGTGGCCGAGCGCTTTCCCGAGGGCAGCGTGGTGCAGGGCACCGTGGAGCGGACCGCCTCCTTCGGCGCGTTCGTCTCTCTCGAGCCGGGGCTCACCGGCCTGCTCCCCGCCTCCGTGATGAACCTCCCCCGGGACGCCTCCATCAACCGGATGTACTCGCCCGGCAAGGAGCTCTCGGTGATGGTGATGAGCGTCGACCCGCGCCGCCGCCGCATCTCGCTGGCGCTCGAGGGCTCGCAGACCGAGGGCAGCCGCAGCGACTTCGAGAAGTTCAAGAAGTCGCAGCCGAAAGAGGCCACCGGCGGCGGCTTCAACGCTCTCGCCGCGGCGTTCCAGAAGATCCAGAAACAGTCGTAGCCCCCGCGCCCACGCCGGACGCCCCGGTCCGGGCGCTGCCGCCCGCAACGCGCGACGCGGGCGTACAATGCGGCCCGTGCGACTCGATGAGCTGCGCGACGAGCTGGCCGAGATAGACCGCCGACTTCTCGAGTTGGCCGCCCGCCGGCGAAGGCTGGCGCAGGCGGTCGGCCGGGCCAAGGAGGAAAGCGGGCTGCCGATTCGCGACTTCCGGCAGGAAAAGGACGTCCTCGATCGCGCCCGCACGGTGGCCGAGACGCTCGATCTCTCGGC
>JAHEKO010000299.1:2036-5282 GCA_024638355.1 Acidobacteriota bacterium | reverse complement strand
GTGCCGTCGACCGCCGCCTCGAGCTTCTCTTTGCCCCGCAGGTAGTGGCTGTAGATGTTCTCGCCGACGATGATCGCGTCGTCGACCACGATGCCGAGAACGACGATGAAGGCGAAGAGCGAGATCAGGTTGATCGATACGTCGAGGAAAGGCATCAGGGCGATCGCGCCGAGGAAGGAGATGGGAATGCCGAGCGAGACCCAGCCCGCGAGCCTCAGCTTGAGAAAGAGCGCCAGCACCAGAACGACGAGGCCGAGGCCCATCCGGCCGTTTTCGAGCAGCAGGTCGAGCCGGCTGCGCAGGTCCCTGGTGCGGTCGAGCCAGACGGTCAGCGCGATGCCCTCGGGAACCCGGTTGCGTGCGTCCTCGAGGTAGCTTTCGACCTGCTTGGCGATGTCGATTGCCGCCTGGTCGCCGACGCGGAACACCTGGACCAGTACCGCCGGCTTCCCGTCGAAGCGCGACCAGCGATCGGTCTCGGCGAAACCGTCGACGACCGTGGCGACGTCGCCCAGCATGAGGCGGGTGCCGTCGCTCAAGGTACGCAGGGGCAGTCGCTCGAACTCGAGGCCCCGGTAGGCCTGCCCCTCGGTGCGCAACAGGATCTCTCCGCCGGCCGTCGTCACCCGGCCGCCCGGCAGGTCGAGAGAGGAGAGGCGCACCGCGCTCGCCACCTCGCCGAACGTGAGGTCCCACTTGCGCAGCGCCTCCTCGGCGACCTCGATCGAGATCTCGTACGGCCGCGTGGCCAGAAGCTCGACCTGGGTGATGCCCGGCAGCGCGATCAGGTCCTCGCGGATCCGCTCGCCGAGGTGCTTGAGAGTCCCCTCGTCGGCGTTGCCGGAGATGGCGACCTGGAGCACGCTGCGGCGCAGAAGCGCCTCTTCGATGATCGGCTCCTCGGCCTCCTCGGGAAAGGTGTCGATCGCGTCGACCCGCGACTTGACGTCGTTGAGGAGCTTCTGCAGGTCGGCGCCCAACTGGGCCTCGATCAGGACCGTGCCGAGGTTCTCGCTCGCAGTCGAGCGGATCTCCTTGATTCCCTCGATGTCCTGGATCTGCTCTTCGACGCGGATGACGACGCCCTCTTCGACCTCTTCGGGCGCGGCGCCCGGATAGAGCACGCGCACCTGGACGATGTTGGAGGAGAACTCGGGAAACACCTCCTGCTTGATGCCGAAGAGCGTGAAGATGCCCGAGGCGACGATCAGCAGCATCAGCAGGTTGGCGGCGACGCCGTTGTCGGCGAACCAGCCGATCAGGCCGCGGCTCTGCTTGGCGTCGCTCACAGTCGCGCCTCCTCGTCGCGGTCGGTGCGGATCGGCTCGTCCTCGGCCTGGACGCGTACCGACATGCCGTCGACCACCGTTTCGAGCGCCGAGATGCAGACCCGCTCGCCGGGCTCGAGGCCGCCGCTGACGATGGCCTGATCGCCGTAGAGGCGCAGGATCTCGACTTCGCGGAAGCGCAGCCGCTCGTTCTCGACGACCAGCACGCGATCGGGCTGGCGCAGGGCCGAGCGCGGCAGCACCACCACGTCGGCGGCGGTCTTGCCCGCGATCGTCGCCTCGACGAAGACGCCCATCGGCAGCGGGGTCGAGCCGGGGTCGGAGCGGGCGAGCGGATCGTCGACCCGCGCGAACAGCTCGAGCATCCGGGTGCGCTCGTCGAACTGGCTTCCGGTGCGCACGACCCGTCCTCGCCAGGCTGCCCGCTTGCCGCCGATGGCGGCGCGCAGGCTCACCTCCGGTCCACCGCCCGCGGGCAGCGTGCCGCCCAGATTCACGTCGAGAAAGGCCAGGTCGCGCTCGGCGACCGGCAGCCGCACCTCGGCGAAGTCGGTGGCGAAGACGTCGGCCACCGGGGTGCCCGGCCCGACGAACTGACCGATGTCCACCTTCTGCTGCCGCACGCGTCCGTCGAACGGCGCGCGGATCTCGGTGCGCGACAGGTCGAGCCGCGCCAGCTCGAGGGTCGCCTCGGCGGCCTGCAGGGCGGCGCGGGCCTCGGCGAGCTGCGGCTCGCGCAAGGTGAGCGCGTTGGGCTCACCCCGCCCGAGCTCCTGCCACTCCTGGCGCGCCAGCTCGGCCTCCGCCTCTTCCCGGTCGAGCGCGACCCGGGCGCGGGCGACCTGGGCGTCGGCCTGGGCGGCGCGCAGCTCGAAGTCGCGCGGGTCGATCTGGAGCAGGAGCTCGCCGCGGCGGAAGAAGGCACCGTCGGCGAAGGCGGGCGAGACCCGGGTCACCTGGCCGGCTACCTGCGCGACCAGCGTCGACTCGGTGAGAGGCCTCACGGTTCCCTGCGAGGCGACGTCGAGCGGCACCTCCTCGAGCTCGACGACCATGGCGCGCACCAGAGGCGGCGGTACGGCGTCGGCCTGGCGCTCGACGGCCGGCCGCGCGGTGACGATCACCGCCGCCAGGGCGATGCCCACGACGATGACCAGGAGTGGGAGCAGAATCCTCAGCTTATTCTTCATTGTTTGCGCCTTCGGGGATCACGCCCGCCATCGCAGCGGGGGCGTTGGCGGGTGTGGAGACGGTGGTGCCGCCGCCCAGGGCCAGGTTGAGGTCGACGCGCGCGTCCAAACGGCGGCGCTCGACCGCCAGCAGCGCGATCTGCGCCAGGCTGGCGTCGCGCTGGGATTCGAGCACGGTGAGGAAGTCGACCAGCCCGGCGGCGTACCGGTCCTCGGCGAGCCTCTGGGCCGCGACCGACTGCACGACCGCCTCGCGCAGCGCCCGCGCCTCGTCGGCCAGCGTGCGCTCGGCGACCAGCGCCAGCTCGACCTCGGCCAGGGCGTTGAGCAGCGCCTGAGCATAGCGCTCGGCCAGCTCACGCCGGCGCGCGTCCGCCAGGTCGACGCCGGCCCGCAGCCGCCCGCCCTGGAAGACCGGCTGCACCAGATTCGTCGCCAGGCTCCAGACCGAGAGATCGGAATCGAGCAGATCCTCGACCTCGGAGCTCAGGCGCCCGGTGGAGCCTGTCAGGCTGAGCCGGGGGTAGAGGGCCGCTCGCGCCTGGCGGAGGCTGAAGCCCGCCGCCAGCAATCGCCGCTCGAGCGCCACCAGATCGGGCCGTCGCGCGACCACCTCCGCCGGCAGCAGAGCGGGCAAGCCGACGGGCGGCTCGGGCAGTTCGCTCGTACCGACGGCGTCGCCGGCTCGGTGTGGATACCTCGAGAGCAGCAGGTTGAGCTGCCGCTCGGCGGCGTCGATCTGCCGCTCGCGGGCCGCCAGGCTCGCC
>JAHEKO010000299.1:0-1936 GCA_024638355.1 Acidobacteriota bacterium | reverse complement strand
AGGCCGGCCACCACGAACGCCACGATCTGGTCGCTTACTCCCTTGATGTCGTGCGGGTCGCACAGGCCGCCGGAGAATCCGTGCACCACCGAGCCCAGGGCGATCGAGTGGACCATGACCCCGACCATGAAATGAAAGCGCCAGAAGATGTCCGCTCGGCTCAGGTGGGGTAGATGCGAGCCGAGGGCTTCGGTGAACCGGTCGATGGTCTCGCGCAGCTGCTCGAGGACCGCCTCACGCAGCTCCGCCTGCGGATCCAGCGAGGCGTTCAGCATGAAGCGGGCGAAGGCGTGGCCGCCCGGCTCTCGGCGAACGATCTCGAGTGCGGGCTCGGTAAAGGCGCGAACCACGTCGTCGATCGCGGCGCCCCCGGGGGAGCGCTCCGCCCGGTCGAGCAGCTCGAGCCGTCGCCGGGCGAGGGGCTCGAGCCGGCGCGCCAGAACCGCACGCACCAGACCCTGCTTCGAGCCGAAGTGGTAGTGGACCGCCGCCAGGTTGACGCCGGCCTCGCCGGTGATCGCCCGCAGCGAGGCGCGGGCGACGCCCTCGGCGGCGAAGAGCCGCTCGGCGGCGCTCAGGATCGCGTCCTTGGTGCCGGGAGCGGTGGTGGTGTCTAGCTCGACGTTCACGATTTCTTCTCAAACGCTCGTTTCAAACATACGTTCGAATGAGGTTAACGGTTTCAGGTTTTTTTGTCCATTCGCCCGCTCCGATGCAGGCGGATGTCCTGCCGGCGTCATATGACGGCGGAGCTCGGGTCACACAAGGGCGAGAGAGGATGACGACTAGACTCGACACGGTTCATGGACTCTGCAGAACTGGAGCGGAAACTCGAGGCGAACCACGCCGCGAGCTTTGCCTGGGCGCTGAGCAACACCGGCGGGGATCGGCAGGAGGCTGAGGTGGTGCTGCAGGAGGTCTATCTGAGAGTCCTCGAGGGACGGGCCCGCTTCGGCGGCCGATCGAGCTTCAAGACGTGGCTCTTCGGCGTCATCCGCAAGACCGCGCTCGGCCGCGCCCGCCGCCGCCGGGTGCGCTCGGCGCTGCTCCTGAGGTGGGGGCGCCAGGAGCTCGGGGCGCCGCCCGCGGCCGGCGCCGACGCGCGGCTGCACCGGCGCCAGGACTCCGAGCGTCTGCGCCGAGCGCTGGCCTCGCTCAGCCCCAGGCAGCGTGAGGTCCTGGAGCTGGTCTTCTTCCACGACCTGACGGTGCGCGAGGCCGCCCGCGCGATGGGTGTCTCGATCGGCACCGCGAGCCTGCACTACGACCGAGGCAAGCGCCGCCTGCGCCGGATGACCCAGGAGGGCGCGGCTTGAGTCGAGACCGGCTGGCCGCCCGGCTGCGCGCCCTGGGGCCGGACGAGCGCCCCGCGCCGCCCTTCCGCCGCGTTTGGCGGGCGGCGCTCGAGCGGCGCGACGCTCGCCGGCGCCGGCGTCGGATCCTGCGGGGCGTGGCCACGCTGTCGGCGGCTGCGCTCGTGATAGCCCTGCTGGCCGGGGTGCCCGGGCTGCGGGAGGCTCCGCCGGCCGCGAGCTCCGAAGCGCACGTTCGCGAGCTCGCGCGGTCGCTCTCGAACTGGAGCGGGCCGCTCGACTCCGTGCTCGAGCCGCGCGGCGAGCGCTTTCTGGCACTCGACCCCGAGTCGACGGCCATGCGGGTACCGGCTTACCTCTCCAATCTGGAGATCGAGGAGATTCTGTGATGGCCAAGCTCTCTGCACGACACGTTGTCTCGAGCTGGGCGGCAGGAGTGCTCGCCGCTTCGCTCCTGCTCGCCGGTCCCTTGCCCGGCTCCCGCGCGGGCGGGAGGGATGCGTTCGACCGCGTGGTCTTCTCTCCCGAGCTGCTGGTGGCGAATCAGCGCCGCATCGGCCTGACCCCCGAGCAGCGCGAGACCCTGGTAGGCGAGATGCGTCAGACGAAGTCGGACGTCTTGC
>JAHEKO010000298.1:3770-5312 GCA_024638355.1 Acidobacteriota bacterium | reverse complement strand
GGAAGAAGCGAGCCGGATTGAAACCCTCTTCCAATCGCAGCGCCTCCTGGATCTCGACGACGGCCGCCTCGTAGGCGCGGGCAAAGTAGAGCGACAGACCGATGCTGATGGCGATCACCGGCGAGAGCGGGTCGAGCCGCTTCGCCGCCCAGAGGCTCTTCAACGCCTCCTCGTGCCTGCCGGTCGGCACTAGATTGTTCATCGCCAGCCACTGATGGCCCAGCGGGTAGTCGGGCGCCAGCTGAATCGCTCTCTGAAAGCTGTTCCAGCCGCTCTCCCAGTTCCAGTCGAACACGGACTGTACGCATCCGAGCGAGGTGTGCGCTTCGGCCAGAGACTGATCGAGCTGCAGAGCCTTCTGCGCCGCCTGGCGAGCTCTCGGCATCACGTTCTCAGCCGGCTCCTCGCCGTAGATTCCGAGGAGAGCGTAGGAGTCGGCGGCCCCCGCGTGGGCGCGCGCGTAGTTGGAGTCGAGACCGAGCGCCTGCTCGTAGAGCTCGATGCTTCGCGCCAGCCCGTCGGCGGTCCTGCGGTTGGCCTCGTGGCGCGCCCGCAGATAGATATTGTAGGCCTCGAGGTTCGCGGTCTGCGGCCGGATGAGGCGCGAGCCGAAGTCGACGCCGAGCTTGACCTGGAGCTCTCCAACGACCCGCTGCGCGATGTCGTCCTGGATCTCGAAGACGTTCTGCCAGGTGCGATCGAATCGCTCCGACCACGACTCGTAGCCACTCGCCGCCTCGATCAGCTGGACGGTCACCCTCAGAAGGTCGCCCGACTTGCGCACGCTCCCCTCCAGCACCGAGTTGACCCCCAGCGCCTGACCCAACTCCCGAACGTCGATCTGTCGCCCCTTGAAGCGCAGCGCCGACGAGTGCGCCGCCACCCGGATCTCCGCCACCTTGCCTAGCGCGTGGCTCAGCTCCTCGGCGATCCCGTCGCAGAAGTACTCCTGGTCGCCATCGGGGCTCAGGTCACGGAACGGCATGACGGCGATCGAGTTGTCGGGTGCGGCGATGTGGCTCATCTCGGTGACCATCGAGCTCGACACCGGTTGTCGTCGGAGCTCACGCAGGCTGTCGCGCAGCTCGCTGGCCGCCTGAAACCGCCGGTCGGGATTCTTCTCGAGACAGCGAGCCAGGACCGCATGCAGCTCCCTGGGGAGCTTGCCCTTCAGGGCCGGCTCGTCGCGGAGAATCGTCGCCATTCGCTCGGCCCGGCTCGTCCCCGGAAAGGGGTGGTCACCGGTCGCCATTCGCCACAGAATGATGCCGAGCGAGAAGAGGTCGGAGCGGCTGTCGACCGTCTGTGCACGCACCTGCTCCGGGGACATGTAGGCGGCGGTGCCCATCACGGTACCCATCTGCGTCCTGAGATCGGTGGGCGCGTCGGTGTCGAGGGCCTGCTCCGCATCGTCGGTCGTCATCTTCGCGAGCCCAAAGTCGAGGATCTTCGCCCTGCCGTCCGAGGTGATCATGATGTTCGCGGGCTTCAGGTCGCGGTGGGTGACGCCCTTTCCATGCGCCGCGGAGAGTGCGTCGGCCA
>JAHEKO010000298.1:0-3670 GCA_024638355.1 Acidobacteriota bacterium | reverse complement strand
CGGGTCTGGATCGCCGGCCCGAGCTACCGACCCGCGGTCGCCCTGGGCGGGCCAATGGACGGCTTGACGCTGAGCCGGGTCGAGCTCTCGAACCACCCCGACTTCGCCGTCGGCGAGCTGGTGCGGAACGAGAACGGATGGCAAGACTACAGGGTCTGCGTTCCGGAGGAGCTGCGGCCTCTCGACGTCCGCGAGCCGCATCCGCGCTATCTGGGCGTTCTGGGCATGACCGGCGTTACGGCCTATTTCGGCATGACCGACATCGGTGCGCCGCGGGAGGGCGAGAGCATCGTTGTCTCGAGCGCCGCGGGCGCGGTGGGGTCGGTCGCCGGCCAGATCGCTCGCATCGCGGGCGCGCGGGTGGTGGGGATCGCCGGTGGGCCCGAGAAGTGCCGTTGGCTGACCGAGGAGCTCGGCTTCGACGCCGCCATCGACCACAAGTCGGTGGCTGAGATTGGAGGTGCGCTGGAAGAGGCGTGCCCGGACGGAATCGACGTCTATTTCGACAACGTGGGCGGCAAGACCCTCGAGGCCGCGCTCTTCCTGTGCAACACGCACGCACGGATCGTCTGCTGCGGCTCGATCTCGAACTACGAGGAGTCGCGGTTGCCGCCGGGGCCCGTTGGCGTTCCACCGCTCCTCGTCGCACGCCGCCTGAGAATGCAGGGCTTTCTGGTGATGGACTACGGCGATCGTTGGAGCGAGGCGGAGGGCCGGCTCGCCGACTGGTTGGAGAGCGGCCAGCTGGTCGCTCGCGAGGACGTGGTCGACGGACTCGAGAGGGCCCCGAGCGCCCTGATCGATGTGCTGCACGGCGCCCACTTCGGCAAACGCGTCGTCCGGGTGGCACCGGTCGGCGAGTGACCGCCGGACATTGCGGCGTGTGTTACTCTCGCTTGATCCGACAACGCCGACCGGTGCCGCGGTCTTGGGGAGGAGTCTCGACAATGAAGCGGGACATGAGTGAGTTGCACAACGCGCTGAACAGCCTGCTCGAGGAGTTGGGATCTGCAGGCGATTCGGGACCGCAGGAGATCCTGTCGCGCTACCTCGACCTCGAGCGGTCGCTGCTCACGCAGTACCGCGAGATCCTCGCCGAGCGGCTCGAGGATCAGTCGACGACTCGCATGATGCAGGGGATGACGAAGCTGATGATGACCTCCTTCGTCGAAGCGGCGGCGTTTCAGCGCGACACCCAGCAGAGGCTGCTGGAGACGCAGTCGCGGTTCGCCGAGCGCTACCTTTCCTTCCTGGATCGTGTCTCGGATCAGGTGCACTCCGCGAACGGCTCGAACGGCTCGAACGGCACTCCGGAGGGCGAGGATGGCGAGTGAGCGGGGGGGAGTGGAGGGCCGGGGCGGCATCGTCCGCGAAGAGGTCGACCGCCTCCTCGAGGAGCGCCACGGTGAAAGGCCGCCACTGTCGGCCGCATCGCGACTCGAGGCCGACCTGGGGCTGAGCTCGCTCGACGTCGCATCCCTGGTCGTTCGCATCGAAGAGAGGTTGGGCGACAGCGGCCCGTCCGCGGTGGCCGTATCCGATCTGCGTACCTTCGGCGACCTTCTGTCGAGCCTCGCGGGAGCTCCGTCGAGCGCGGGCTCACCCGACGACTCGTTGATGCAGGCGAGGGCGCGGGCCGCAGCTCGCAGGAGGACGCGAAAGAGCGGCTGATGAGCGATCTCGACCAGTCGGGAATCGCCATCGTCGGCATCGCTTGCCGTCTTCCCGGTGCCGACACGCCCGAGCGCTTCTGGCGCAACCTGAGAGAGGGCGTCGAGTCGATCACCTTCTTCTCCGATCGGGACCTGCTTGACGCCGGCGTCGATCCCCGGCTCCTGGAGCGCCCCGAGTACATCAAGGCGGCGCCGATCCTCGACGGCTTCGACCAGTTCGACGCGCCGTTCTTCGCGCTGTCGCCGCGCGAGGCGACGCTCATGGATCCGCAGCATCGCCTCTTCCTGCAGGTCTCCTGGGCGGCCCTGGAGGACGCGGGCTACCAGCCCGATCGGAGCGGCAAGACGGTGGGCGTCTTCGCCGGCGCCGGCAGCGTCGTCACCAGCTATCTGGTCGCCCATCAGGGCCACGCCGACCTGCCGGGCGAGACCGCGGGTCTCTCCCACATCACCAACGACAAAGACTTCCTGAGCACGAGGGTCTCGTTCAAGCTCAATCTGACCGGGCCGAGCGTGACGGTGCAGACCGCGTGCTCGACCTCGCTGGTTGCGGTTCACCTCGCCTGCCAGAGCCTTCTGGCAATGGAGTCGGACATGGTGCTGGCGGGCGCGTCCACGGTACGGATTCCGCACCTGAGCGGATACCTGGCGGAGCCCGGGAGCGTCCACTCGGCGGATGGCCACTGCCGCTCGTTCGACGCGAACGGCAAGGGCACGATCTTCGGCAGCGGAGTCGCGACCCTGGTGCTCAAGCGGGTCGAGGACGCCCGGGCCGACGGCGACCGGATCTACGCCGTCATCAAGGGGTCGGCGATCAACAACGACGGCTCGCAGAAGGTCAGCTACACCGCGCCCAGCGTCATGGCGCAGGCGCGCGCGATGGTCGAAGCGCTCGCGGTGGCCGAGGTCGAGCCCGACAGCGTCGACTACGTCGAGTGCCACGCGACCGGAACTCCTGTCGGCGACCCCCTGGAGATCCAGGCGCTCACGCGCGCCTTCCGCACTCAGACCTCTCGCGAGGGCTTTTGCGCCGTCGGCTCGGTCAAGACGAATATCGGCCACGCCGAGCAGACCGCCGGCCTGGCGGGGCTGATCAAGACGGCGCTGGCGCTGCATCATCGCGAGCTGCCGCCGACGCTCCACTTCGAGACCCCCAACGCCGGCATCGACTTCGCCTCCAGCCCGTTCTTCGTCAACGAGTCGCTCCGACCCTGGGAGACGAATGGCAAGCCGCGCCGCGCTGCCGTCAACAGCCTCGGCATCGGCGGCACCAACGCCTTCGTCGTGCTCGAAGAGGCGCCGCCGCCGGCGGCTACCGACGATGCGACCGAGCGTTCGTGTCACCTCTTCTGTCTCTCTGCCAGGACCGAGACCGCCCTGCGCAGCTGGGCTGGGCGCTTCTCGGAGCTCCTGGCGGGGGAGCACGCACCGCCGCTGGGCGACCTCTGCGGCACCGCGAATCGAAGCCGCACCGGCCTCTCCCACCGCCTGGCCCTGGTCGTCGAGAACGCCGAGGAGCTGGGCAGAAGGCTGGAGGAGGTCGCTCGGGGGCGCGGTCCGGCGCCGGCGTCGAGTCCCAACGAGCCCCCTGAGGTCGTCTTCCTCTTCAGCGGGCAGGGAGCGCAGTATCCCGGCATGGGGGCCGAGCTCTACCGTTCGCAGCCGGTCTTCCGACGAGTCATCGACCGCTGCGACGAGAGCCTCGCTGGTCGGCTCGAGCCGGGGCTGGTCGAGCTGCTGCTGGCGGAGGAGGACGCGGGCCGCATCCACGAGACGCGCTTCACCCAGCCGGTGCTGTTCGCGGTCGAGCTCGCTCTGGCCGAGCTTTGGGGGGCGTGGGGCGTGCGACCCGCGGCGGTTCACGGTCACAGCCTCGGCGAGCTCACCGCCGCCTGCGTCGCCGGCGTCCTCGAGCCGGAGCGGGCGCTGCGGTTCGTCGTGGCGCGGGCCGAGGAGATGAGCCGCGCGCCGGGCGACGGGGCGATGGCCGCGATCTT
>JAHEKO010000297.1 GCA_024638355.1 Acidobacteriota bacterium | reverse complement strand
ACTGCGGTCCCTCGCTGACCGCCGCTCTGAGGAGGGAGAGATGAAGAGAATCGTAATCCTGGGAATTGCACTGCTCCTGGCCCTCGCGCCGCTCTCTGCGGCTCGCGCCGCGGACGTCGACGCGGAGATGCTCGAGGCCATCATGGTCGATCTCGAGACCCTGATCGGCCCCCTCGAAGGAATCGACTTCGGCCGGGTGACCGCGCGCTCGTACGCCGGCGGCATGGTCTCGTATTCGATCCCCTTGCCGGAGGGGCTCCGTCAGCGCTTGTCGGCGGCTTCCGCCTCCACGACCTCGGCCAAGAACTTCAAGGCCCTGGCCGCCGGCCTCCAGCGCACCAGCCCGAGCAATGCCAGCGTTCTGATCCATGCTTCGCTGGCCAGCCCGAACTCGAGCTACAACTTCTGGTGCGCGGTGGCCAACATCAGCAACTCCGACGAGAGGAAGAGCACCACCATCCAGCTCAAGGGGCCTGGGGAGAAGTTCAGGGCCAACAGCAACATCGACTACGACGCCGGCACCATCGTCGTCAACGTCGTCGGAGACGCGAGCTCGGGCGACTTCGGGTTCCACACCATCCTGTGCAAGGTTGGCGGCGCGGGCAAGGCCAAGACCCTCTACATCGCCGCCAACTGATTCGCGGCCGCATTCGGCCACGTAGGACGAGCCCATCGCGGTCCCGCCGCGGTGGGCTCGCCGCGTTTTGGGAGATACTGGCGCCATGCCCGATCTGGAGGTTCTCCTCAGCGAGGAGCGGATCCACGACCGCGTCGACGAGCTCGCCGCCCGCATCTCGGCCGACTACGCCGGCGCCGAGGATCTGCTGCTGGTCGGCGTCCTGCGCGGGGCCTTCATCTTCCTCGCCGACCTGGCGCGCCGGCTGACCGTTCCGCACGCGGTCGACTTCATCTCGCTGTCGAGCTACGGCAAGGGAGACCGGCCGACCGGCGCCGTGCGGCTGCTCCTCGACCTGCGCAGCGAGATCGAGGGGCGGCACGTGCTGATCGTCGAGGACATCGTCGACACCGGCCATACCCTCGAGTACCTGAAGCAGAGCCTCGGCGCCCGCCGGCCGGCTTCGCTCAAGACCTGCGCCCTGACCAAGAAGCCGGCGCGGCACGAGGTGCCGGTCGAGATCGACTACCTGGGCTTCGAGATCCCCGACGTCTGGGTGGTCGGCTACGGGCTCGACTTCGAGGACCGCTGGCGCACCCTGCCCCACATCGCCGTCATCGATCCTACGAGCTAGACCGGCTCTCGAGCCGTTCGTCCAGGCGCCCGAAGACCGCCGAGAGGTCCGCGGTCGTGCCGTCCCACGCTTCCCAGTAGGCCGACAGGGGCGATGACTCGGCGTGCATCCGCCGCGCGACGTCGCCTTCGGCCACGGCGCCCTCCGGCTTCCACTCCTCTCCGCGCGCCGCGGCGGCCTGCTCGAGGAGCCGAACGCTCGCCGCCCGGTCGCCGCGCTTCCAGGCCAGATAACCACGCAGGAAGAAGCCGGAGACCGCCTTGGGATTCGTTTGACAGGCGTGCGACAGGTGCGCCTCGGCCCGCTGCGGCTCGCCCAACAGCAGCTCGATCTCTCCCAGCACCAGCAGACTCCCGGTCTCCTCGAGGTTGATCTCCAGCGAGCGCTCGAGGGCGGCGCGGGCAGCCTCCAGATCGGCCCGCGATTCCGCGGTCAAGGCGCGCAGAACGCCCCACTGCTTGTGGGCGCGATGGCTCGACGGGCTGAGCTGTCTGAGCGCGTCGAGCTCGGCCAGGCCCTCTTCCGCGCGGCCCTGGGCGACCAGGCAGTTGGCCAGGTAGTAGCGCGAATCCTCGTGCCCGGAGTCGAGCGCCAGTGCCTGCCGGAAGAGGCCGATCGCGCGTTCGAGATCTCCCTCGCGCTTCATGGCGTCCATCGCCGCCCGCTGATGCGTCCAGAACTCGACCACGCGCTGCCGCTCGTCGAGCGGGCCGAGACGGCGCGGCTGCGGATTTCCCTCGACCAGCTCCCAGACGCCGTTGGCGGGCACGCCGCCGAACTCCTGCAGGTCGCCGCCGGGCCAGCGCACCTCGATCGAGTCGACCGCGTCCGCCGCGCCGAGCCCGAAGTGGAGCAGCTGGCTGCTCTGCGACAGATACGAGCTGCCGCCGACCGCCCGCCGCAGCGCGGTCTCGCCGGCCCGCACGACGACCTTGGCGCCGGGCGCGAATCCCATGGCGCCGGCTTCGGTCGGCCGGCGCAGCTTGAGCTCCAGCCAGTTTCCGGTCGCCATGTCGTTGCGCAACAGCTGTACGCCCTCGCCCAGATGGACGAAGAGAATGTCCGGATCGCCGTCGAGATCGTAGTCCGAGACCGCCAGTCCCCTGCCGACTCGCGGGGTCCCGAGCTCCTCGCTGAGCCCCGCGAGATCGTGGAAGCTCTCGCCGCCGCGGTTCCAGAAGAGCATCGCCGGCTGGCGCTTCAGGCGTTTGGGCCGGTCGTCGGTTTCCAGGGTACTGCCGTTGGAGACCACCAGGTCGAGCCAGCCGTCGGCGTCGAAATCGGCGAACTCGGTGCCCCAGCCGATCGACTGCAGGGCGACCTGTCCCAGCCCGAGAGGCGCGGCCAGGTCGGAGAAGGTCAACCCCGGGGCCCCGCCCGCGGCCCCGGCCATGTCGACCAGCCGGGAATCGTAGAGCGCGTTCTCCTGCGCGATCCAGTGGGTGATGAACAGGTCGTCGTCGCCGTCGCGGTTCCAGTCGCCGACGGCCAGCCCCATCGCGCCGCGGTAGTCCGCGACCCACGAGGCCAGGCTCGAATCCTCGAACGTCTCGCCCCGGTTCAGGAAGAGGGCATTGTCGGAGATGTCGTTGGCGACGTAGAGGTCGAGCCGCCCGTCGTCGTCGAAGTCGTGCCAGAGGGCGCCCAGGCTCCGTCCGCCCGGGTTGGAGACGCCGTAGAGTGCGGCGACCTCCGAGAACCTGCCGCCGCCGTCATTCCGAAAGAGCAGGTTCGGCTCCGGCTCGAACGACGCCGGGTTCAGGGTGTAGGGAACTTGGGCGCCGTACTGGCGCGTGGATCTCTCGCCGTCGCCGCGCTCGTAGCGCACGTAGCCGCAGACGTAGAGATCGAGGTCGCGATCGTTGTCGAAGTCGCCCCAGGTCGCGCCCGACCACCAGCCCTCGGGCGCCTCGATCGCGTCGCTCTCGACCAGCTCGCCCTCGCGATTCTGGTAGAGGAGCAGGCGGCCGAAGCCGGTCACCACCAGGTCGAGCCAACCGTCGTCGTTGTAGTCGCCCCACGCCGCCGCCATCCCCAGCAGGCGCGGCTGGGGAGCCCCGTCCACCCGGCGAAAGAGCCCGCCGTCGTTCTCGTAGAGGATCGACGGCGCCCATTCCGCGACCGGCAGCTCCATCGACCCGCCCGCACCCACGACGAACAGGTCGTCGTCGCCGTCGTTGTCGAAGTCGCCCCAGGCGGCGCCCGATCCCATGTCCTCGGGCAGCTGCGACGTGCGGTCGCCGAGGAAGCTCTCGAACTCCCCCAGACCGCTGTCCGCGGTGACGTCGGTAAAGCTCGGGCTCGGAGCGTCCTCGGGCAGGTCGAGCGCCAGCCGCCGAGTGATCTCGGGCAGCTCCTCGCCCGGCCGCCGCACCTCGGGGAGGCTGCGATAGACCAGTACTCCGGCGACGAGAGCGACTGCCGCGAGCGCGATCAGCCAGATCCAGACGCGCCGCAGACGATGAGCTCGGCGTCCCACTGTTGGCAGCTAGCTCCCGGGTGCGGTCTCCGCCTCCGCGCTCCAGTCGGCCGCCGACGCCTGGCGCTCGGCGCCGCCGACCCGGACCTTGCCGCTCGTGCGAGTCAGCTCGACCACCGGAGCGGTCAAGCCCGAGTCCTCGCCGAGCAGGAAGTTGATCAGGAACTGATCCACCTTGCGGTACATCAGCTTGGCCTCCACCGTGTATTCGCGCGCGCCCTGCTCCACCGGCAACTCGAAGTCCTCGGTGCGAACGCCTCCCGGCTCGCGACCCGGAACCCGCTCGTGACCCGCGATCGTGGTCGGGCAGTCGACCAGGTATTCGACCGTGTCGGAGTAGCCCGGGAAGAGCGCCCGGCGGTAGCGGACGCCGACCATCTCCCAGAGATTGTGGCGATCGATCAGGTTGCCGTACTGGTCGACCGGCTCGGCCTTGAACAGGAAGCTGCCGGGCTCGATGAAGTGCCTCTCGTCGCGCGTGCCCGAGGAGTAGATGGTGTTGCCGGCGTCGTCGACCACGTGCAGCTCGACCCAGCTCTGGATGATGTCGAGAGGGCCGGTGGGAAAGTCGTGGCCCACCTTGTTCGCGGTCATCACCAGGCGAATCGGCAGCGTCGCGCCCGGCTCGACCGCATCGGGCAGCTCGAGCGCCAGCTGTACGACCGGACCGTCGCGCCACTTGTCACGGATCTCGGGAATCTCGTATCTGCCCTGCAGCCACTCCTCGGTCAGGGCGACCTGCTCCTGCCAGCCTTCGAGCTCGAGCATCGCCGGCACCAGGCTGTTGGCGGCCACGAAGCGATGGCTGCGATGCATCCCGTCGGAGGCCGTGCGGTTGTAGTCGGTGATGTCACCGCTCGCCGGATCGGTCGACTCGACCAGCGGCATGTGGCACTCGCGGCACTCCACCGTCTTGGCGGGATCACCCTCGACGAACCAGTGGCTCGCCTTCCAGTTGTCGTACTGGTTCTGCAGCTGCACCCAGCCGACCCGGTTCACCTCCTGGTCGATGAACTGCTTGTGACAGGCGGCGCAGTACTCGGGGGCCTTGAAGACCCGCTTGCTCAGCTCGAGGTGCTGATCGGGGTAGGTGCGGATCAGGAAGTCGCTCGCGAACTTGCCGAGCCCCTCCTCCCGCCACTGCCAGAGGTAGGCGGGCGGCTGCGTCATCACGTAGTTGGCGTTGCCCTGGAGGTCGGTCTCGCGCACGCCGTGGCAGACCAGGCACGAGATGCCCTCGTTGAAGCCGTGCAGGGAGCTCAGGTCCTCGGCGAAGATGTTCTTGGTGCCCGAGAAGAGCGAGATCGGGTCGTGACAGCCGCCACAGTAGCGAGTCGACTCCGGCCCGTTCTGCTCCGCCATGACGCTCTGTACCTTCTGGAACAGAGGATCCATCGACGAATAGCGGTGGGCGCTCGGCAGCCACTCCTCGAGGATCTGGCTGTGACAGCGCGCCGTGCCGCAGCTCGCCGAGTTGGCTAGAGACTCCTCGGCAAAGGCCCCGCCGCTGCTGGTCGTCGCCAGGCTGGGCGCGAAGGGGCGGTCTTCGCCGTAGAGATAGCTGTAGTCCTCGGGTAGCTCGTT
>JAHEKO010000008.1:4834-21321 GCA_024638355.1 Acidobacteriota bacterium | reverse complement strand
TCGATCTGGCCTCGAGCGGCCGCTACGACCTCGGCCGGATCATCTCCCACCGGATGCCGCTCGCCGACGGCGTGCGCGCCTACGAGCTGTTCGATCGGAAGCTCGACGGCTGCACCAAGGTGGTGCTCACTCCGGGCTGAGCCGGCTACTCGGCGCCGGACAGCCGACGGTGGACGGTCGAATCGGGCCTTGCGGAACGCAGGTCCAGACTTCGACGTAGTCGACCGGTTCCCCGGGCGCTGCGTCGTATCGCTCGAAGGCATGCGTCTGCTGTTGAAGCGATGCGCACTGCGCCGACAGCCCCTCTCGCCACCTGCGGAATGCAAGCTCGTCGTAGCTGAGCTGGCCGGACACGTAGCGTACGAAACGAACCGGCCGGTCCGGGGAGAGGGCTTCCCAGCTCGGGGCCTCGCCGGCGGCGTGGCGCGGGGAGTAGATTCTCTGATTGCAGCGGTAGATGAACCAGGAGCTGAACTGGCGCTCTATCTCGTCGACGAAGGTCATGCCGCAGTCGGTGTCGAAAGCTACGACCTCGCCCTCTCGCTGCGCCTCGGCCCAGAAGGACCTGGCGAAATCGCGCAGGGTCGCGTCCGACCGCGACTTGTACGGCTCTACGAAATCCTTGCCGATGCTCGCCAGGCCGAGTGCGAGGAGGAAGGCCACGAACACCAGCCCCGGGGTGCCGGTCGTCGGTCGGCCTCGCCGAATCCACTGCTCGATCGCGGCGAGACCCACGCCGCCCAACAGACAGACGAAGGGCGCGAGGTAGAGCGCCACGCGGATCTCCTCGCCGTAGGGATAGCGTCGTAGAGCTGCGGCGAGCAGATTGAACGCGAACGGCGCGGCGCAAAGCAGCAGCAGTACGTAGCGGCGCAATCTGAGCATCGCCCAGGCAGCGGCGAGGCAAGCGAGGAACATCGGCAGGCCGGCCGTGTGGCCCCTGCCCGCGGGATGGGCGAGCAGATCGCCGATATGGATGCGCACGAGCCAGGCGCCGAGCTCGACCATCGAATCGAGCGGCGGAAAGGCCGCGTGCCAATCGGCGCGCATGGGAGCGAGCTCCACGGCGCTCTGATGCCGGCCGACCAGCGCGAAATTCGCCGCGAAGCCGGCCAGAGACGCGATGTTGAAGGCGACCCAGGGCAGCCAGGCGTCGCTTCGGCGCAGGGCGCGAGGGTTGCGCCAAGGCAGGACTTCGAAGGCTCGAAGGTGAGACGCCACGTCGTTCCTGCCGCGCGCGCTATCGTTCCTTTCCGCGCCCGACCAGGGCGAGCACTTCGTCGAGCTCCTTGGGGACGTCCGAGCTCAGCACCTCGGGGCCGTTCTCGGTGATCAGCACGGTGTCTTCGATCCGGACGTGGAGGTCGCGGTCGACGATCTCGATGATCGGCTCGACGGCGATCACCATTCCGGCCGCGAACGGCAGCGAGTAGTCGCCGACGTCGTGGACCGCCATGCCGACGAAGTGGCCGGCGCCGTAGGCGGGCTGGTCCTCGAACCCCCACTTGTCGAAGATTCGCCGGTTGACGTCGCGGGTCTCCTGCCGGGTGGCGCCCGGCACCATCGCCGCGATGATCGCTTTCTGAGCTTCGAGCGTCGCTCGGTAGGCGCGCTCCTGGAGCTCGTCGAGCTTGCCGGAGACCGGCCAGGTGCGGGTGATGTCCATCGTCTGGTAGGCGAAGGAGGCGCCGTAATCCATCACGATCAGCTCGCCGTCGCGCAGCTCCTTGCCGTTCGAGTTGTAGTGCCAGATGTTGACGTTGGGGCCGGAGCCGACGATCGCCGGGTAGGCGGCGTGCTCTGCGCCGTTCGAGGTCATGTGATGGGTGGCGGCCGCCTCGAGCTCGTACTCGAAGCGACCGGGGCGGGTGATCTCGATCGCCTTGCGCATCGCCTCGGCGCTGATCCGGCCGTTGTAGCGCAGCACCTCGATCTCGCGCTCGGTCTTGATCATGCGCTGGCGATCGATCAGCGGGCTCACGTCGCGCAGCTCGTAGTAGGGGTAGCGGAGGCGGAGCTGCTCGATCCGCCAGGCGTCCTCGGTGGGCTGCGCTCCCCAGGGGTTGACCATGCGGCGCGCCAGGTAGATCGCGGCGTCGCCGCGCGAGTTGTCGATCTCGTCGCGTTCCGACATGCGGACGTAGAGCGGGTGGCGGCCACTCCGCCGCCGCCGCGCCAGGAACTCCTCGAGATAGTGGAGTCCGCGGATCTCCTCGAAGCCCCAGCGCTTGGCCGCGCCCTCCTGGTAGAGCCAGTTCCAGCCGTCGCGGCTCGCTTCTCGGGCGGTCTGGGTGGGTAGAAAAAGCCAGCTCTTGCAGCTCGTGGCGTCGATCACCGCGGCGGCGTTGGTGTTCTCGTTGCCGGTCAGGTAGTAGAAGTCGTGGTCCTGGCGGAAGCGCAGGCCGGGCAGCGGCCGGGTGCGGGCGAAGAGCATTACGGTGGCGTGCTCTTCGATCGCCTCGCAAAGGGCGCCGCGCCGTGCCGTGAACTCTTCCGGTGGATAGCCGCGACGTTCCGCGGCGGCGGGCACGCTCGCCATGAAGGCGCCGAGCAGGGCGAGGGTCGGCAGGAATCGGCGGGTCACCGCGACTCTCCTTCCGGCGTCCGCTCGACCTCGCCCTTGGCGCGGCCGGCCTTCGGGTGCCAGGCGACGATGCCGAACCTGGCGCCGGGCTCGAGCCGCACGATCCACTCGACCTCGGTCTCGCTGTGGCCGGCAAGGGTGCCCAGATCGACCCGCCTTTCCGACGACAAGACTTCCACCTGGTCGCCGACGAGCTCCACCCGGACCGGCACCGCGCGGTCGTTCCGGGTACGAATCGCCAGCTCGGTGGGGGCGAAGCCGGAGTTCGCCACGGTCGCCTCGAGGCGGAAGACGTCGCCGCCGAGCGACAGCAGCTTGCCCGTCGGAATCTGGAGCAGCGGCGTGTGGCGCGCTTGCACGAGAACGAACTCGACGTTGCGCCAGACCTCGTCGTCGAGATCCTCGGCGAGCGGGTTGTTCGCGCCGAACTTGCGCCAGCCGCCGATCTCGACGGCGCCGAGCTGCGGATGGTCGAAGGGCTCCCACTCCTTGAACGCCCGGCCGCCGAGCTTCTCGTCGTCCCAGCGCAGCGCCTCGTGGCCCTCGATGCGGCCGTCGCCGTCGTCGTCCTCGCCCATCTGGTAGATCTCGTTGGCGAACGCCACCACGCCGAAGACCTCGTACAGCGCGTCGATCGAGCCGCCGTAGGCGGCGTAGCCGTCGAGACGGCTGGGCGCCCCACGAAGCTCGCCGTCCTGGTCGCGCCAGATCTGGCCGCCCTTCCTGTTGCCCGAGCCCCGCGGCCAGTTCCAGTCGTAGACCGAGGTCGCGAGGTTGTACCCGGTCACCTCGAGGCCGCGCTCGGCGAGCCGCAGATAGAGCTCCAGGTCGGCGTCTGGCAGCTCCAGGTCGGGGACCGAGGGAGGCCGCAGGATCACCCCGCCGCTCGAGTGGAAGTGCTGCGACACGGCGATGTTCGGGTGGGCCGCGGCGAAGTCCATGAGCGCCCGGATCTCGACCTCCGAGCCCGCGAACGGCCCGTTGCCGCGTTGGACGAGGCTCCAGTTCCCCGGGTAGTTGCGGTTCGGGTCGATGCCGCCGAGCCGGTCCTCCTGATACTCACCGTCCTCGTCGTTGTCGATCCCCTCCGTCCATCGTTCGTAGAAGGGGCCGCTGTCTCCCGGCCGGCGCCGGCGCAGGATGCGCTCGTCCTCGTCGCTCGCGGTCCAGTGGCCGTTCGGGCTCTCGCGCCGCATGGTCAGCGCCTGGCCGTCGCCGTCGAGATCCTCGGGCCCGTCCTCGTCGAGCCGGCCGTCGCCGTCGTCGTCCCACGGCCGGAGAGTCGAGTCGCGCGGCCTCTCGGGCGTTCGCATGTGGAGCTCCGAGGTGTCGGGAACGATCGCCGGCGCGACGTAGAACGTCCGCCCCTTGAGCAGCTCGGCGATCTCCTCGTCGTCCGAGGTCAGCAGCCGATGGATCACCCCGAGCGCGGCCTCGATCGACACCACCTCGTCGGCGTCGACGCCGCCGTCGACCCAGATCGCCGGCTTGTCCTCGGGCTCCCCGGTGGAGCGATCGGTGACGGTCAGCACCCAGATGTCGCGCCCCTGGTAGCTCTTGCCGATCGATTCGAGCGATGCGAGCTCGGGGCGATAGGCCACGGCGTCGCGCAGGAACTGCTCGACCTCCGAAAAGTCGCGGTAGCAGTCGAAGACCAGGTCGGCCGAGAAGCGCGGGCAGGCGTCGAAGTAGAGCTTCGGGCCGAGCGGCGGCGGGCTGTCTTCAGCGGGCGCGGGCGCGGCCGCGAGGGTCACGGCGAGAACGACGGCGGGTAGTAGGGCTCCAACGGGTCGCACGGGCACGGGTTCCTCCTCCTTCGGATTCGGCGAGACTACCGCGAGTCGTGACGCCTCCATCCGGCGCCTCCGTCGCTATCGCAGCCCGAGCAGGCGCGGCAGGTCCTCTTCCATCGCCGCTTCCGCCTGCGGACGGCTGTCGCCCAGCGCGATCACGTCGAGCTTGCCGAAGCGCGCCAGCGGACCGACGTTGTAGAGGATGTAGCGCCCGCGTCCGGTGGCGGGATCGAACACCTCGTCGCCGAGCGCGGCGAGGATCTCGGCGAAGTCCGCTCCGGCCAGGCCTTCGTGAACGAAATCCTGGGCGCGGTAGGGGGGGCGGGGCTGTCCGTCGGCGCGGTCGAGGAGCCGATCGAGCAGCGCCATCGGAGTCGAGGTGCCGCCCCAGCGGCCGTTGCATTCGACGAAGCGCACGGCGAAGTCGCCTTCCGGGTCGCCGACGACGAGGAAGTCGAACGAGCAGCGCCCGACGTAACCGAGCGCCTGGAGTCCGGCGGCGGCGCGGAGCGAGCTCGCCGCCAGGTCGTCGTGCACCCGAGCGGGCAGGCCCGAAGGCCGCGAGCCGACGAAGATTCCGCGCTCGCCCTCGAGAATCTGCTCGTAGATGCCGTCGAGTCGAGGGTCGCCGCCGCCCGCCGGCGGAATCCACAGCTGGGTCGATGGCGAGATCTCGGTGTCCTCCCAGGCGACCGCCAGCACCTCCTCGGCGCCGTCCCACTCGGTGCGCTCGAGAAAGGCCCGGATCTCGGTCTCGAATTCGCCGCGATCTTTCGCCCCGAGCTCCTCGGCCTCGAACAACGCGTTTCCCATGGCCGAGGCGCAGCGCAGTCGCTTGAGGGCGACTCGCCGGTGGCGCGTCGCGAGATCCAGCAGAACGTCGGCCAGCGCCTCGGCGCTGTCGCCGCTCAGGGTCTCCACGAGATAGCTCGGGCCGAGCACGAGCGAAACCAGCTCGCCGAACGAGCCCTTGTCGTTGGCCGTCCAGGTGATCGGCGGCGGCGGCGCCAGGACGCCGACGCGCCCGCCGCTGCGCTCGGCCACGAGCCGGCCCAGCTCCCAGACCGACTCGATGCCCATGTAGGGATGCAGCACGAGGCCGCCGGCGTCACGCGCCCGCTCGGCGATGGCCTCGAGCGCGCTCTCCGAGGCGCAGGCCTCGGCGACCGCCAGCGGGTCGTCGCCGGCCGGCGCCGGCACGAACCGAACGTCGCCCAGGCGCAGGCGGCTCCGGCAGTAGGCCTCGTACGCCTCGTTGGGCGCGGTGACCGCGGCAAAGAGATCGCCTCGTGCGGCGCGCAGCCGCGCGCGATGCTGGTACTCCTCCACGCCCTCGATGTCGACCAGGAAGGGGATCGCCGAGACGTCGTCGAGGTGGAGCACCGGCAGTCCGCGAAGCGCGTCGTGCCAGCCGAGCGGGGCGTAGGCGGCGAGCGCCTCCGGGTCGAGCCGGCGGGCGAGGGGTTCTGCGGCTCGGCGAGCCGCTTCGAGGTCGAGCGTCACGGCCGCGACTTTAGCCCGATCGGCTGGCCGGATGGCGACGGGCGCGCCTGCAGCGGCCGCGAGGGCTTAAGATGTCGCGAACCGCAAGGGAGATCGCTCGATGGACTGGATGGCCAACCCGGAGTCTTGGATCGCGCTGCTGACGCTCACCGCGCTCGAGCTGGTCCTGGGCATCGACAACATCGTCTTCATCACGATCCTCGCGGGGAAGCTCCCCGAGGAGCAGCGCGCCAAGGCGAGGCTGATCGGCCTGGCGCTGGCGATGCTGATGCGCCTCGCCCTGCTCCTGACCCTGGCCTGGATGGTGCGGCTCACGGCGCCGCTCTTTACCGCCCTCGGCAACGAGATCTCCGGACGCGACCTGATTCTTTTGATCGGCGGGCTCTTCCTGCTCGCCAAGGCCACGCGGGAGATCCATCACAGCCTGGAGGGCGTCGAGGGCAGCGCGTCGCAGAAGGTGGCGGCGTCGATGGCCGCGGTGCTGACGCAGATCGTCATTCTCGACATCGTCTTCTCGCTCGATTCGGTGATCACGGCGGTGGGCATGGTCAAGGAGATCCCGGTGATGGTGATCGCGATCATCGTGGCCGTCGGCCTGATGATGCTCTTCGCCAGGCCGGTGGGCGACTTCGTGGAAGGCCATCCGACCGTGAGGATGCTGGCCCTGAGCTTTCTGCTCCTGATCGGAGTGGCGCTGCTGGCCGATGGCCTCGATTTCCACATCCCGAAGGGCTACATCTACTTCGCCATGGGCTTCTCGGTGTTCGTCGAGATGCTCAACCTGCGCGTTCGCCGCAAGCGTCGAGCCAAGCCCGTGGCACTGCGAGATCGGTACGTGCCGGATGGCGAAAAATCGGCCTAGCGAAGCCGCGCCTCGAAGCGCCGGGTACCGGGTCGGGGTCACCGCGTGGAAGGCCGCTGCTGCGCAAGATTCGGGTGGCCGCGGCTGCGGCCCGGGCTCTATGGTGGGATCACTCGGGAAGGAGACGCCATGAGCTCGGACTACCAGCGCATCGAGACCGCCATTCGCTTCATCGAGGAGAACGCTGCCGAACAGCCCTCCCTCGATCAGGTGGCGGCCGCCGTCGGGTTGAGCTCGTTCCACTTCCAGCGCCTCTTCCGCCGTTGGGCGGGCATCAGCCCCAAGCGCTTCCTCCAGTTCGTGACCGTGGAGCATGCCAAGGAGCTGCTCGGCAACTCGAACAGCGTGATGGAGACCGCCTTCGAGGTCGGCCTGTCGAGTCCGGCCCGCCTGCACGATCACTTCGTGGCCCTCGAGGCGGTGACCCCCGGCGAGTACAAGTCGGGCGGCGGGGGCGTCGAGATCCGTCACGGAGTGCACGACTCGCCCTTCGGGCGGGCGTTTGTCGCCACCACCGACCGCGGCATCTGCGGGCTCCGCTTCGTCGACGACGATCCGGCCGAGAGGGTCGACTGGCTGCGGCGCGTCTGGCCGGGAGCGCGGCTGATCGAGGATCGCCGGTCGACGAGGGCGGTGGCCGAGCACGTGTTCGATCGCGATCCCGCCAGGCACGGCGCGGTCCAGGTTCTGGTCAAGGGCACCAACTTCCAGGTGGCTGTCTGGAAGGCGCTGCTGCGGATCCCGCCCGGCCGTCTGGTCGCCTACGAGCAGATCGCGCGGGCGATCGGCCGCCCGGCGGCGTCGCGTGCCGTGGGCAGCGCGGTCGGAGCGAACCGGATCTCGTACCTCATTCCCTGCCACCGGGTCATCCGGCGCTCGGGCGCTCTGGGAGGCTACGCCTGGGGCACCCCGCGCAAGCGGGCGATGATCGGCTGGGAGTCGAGCCACGAAGACCGGCAGGGGCCGCTCGGCTCCGCGGCGAGCGCGCGCGCCTGAGCTGCGGCCCGCGACGCCGCCCTATTGCGGTTCCACCCAGGTGTTGATCGACATCACGTGGCCGTCGTTCCAGACGAAGGTGTCGTTCCAGGCGAAGGCGTCGTTCCAGGCGAAGCCGTCGTTCCAGACGAAGGTGTCGTTCCAGACAAAGGCGTCGTTCCAGGCGAAGCCATCGTTCCAGACGAAGGCGTCGTTCCAGGCGAAGCCGTCGTTCCAGGCGAAGCCGTCGTTCCAGGCGAAACCGTCGTTCCAGACGAAGCCGCTGCTGTCGAGCTCTGAGCCACGTAGGAAGTAGGTGCCGTCGGGCGCCCGGTCGGCCCGGCCCGCGAAGTGCCGCGTCCCCGCGAGATCGGCCTCGAGATCGAGACCGCGGTTGGCGCAGCCCGAGACGCCGGCGCCGAGGGCGCCGCCGCCGTCGACGAGTCCGGTGCCTTGCTGGAAGACGCTGTATGCGAGGCCGCCGGCCGGGTCGGTGGCGGGCCGCGCCGTCGCCTGCAGCCGGCACTTGACGTCGTCGGGGCTCAGCGCCGGATCGACCTCGAGCAGCAGGGCGACCAGACCGCTGACCACCGCCGTCGCCTGGGAGGTGCCGGACATGACGAAGTAGTCGTGGGCGTCGTGGAACTCCTTGTGCTTCTTGGGAATCCTCGAGCTCTTGTTCATGATGCCCAGCATGTGGCCGCCGGGGGCGACCAGGTCGGGCTTGACGAATCCTTCGAAGGTCGGTCCCGCGGAGCTGAAGACCGTCAGTCGGTCGTCGGAGGGATCGAGCGGCGTGTAGCTGTCGGTCATGGCGCCGACGGTGATGACGTAGGGGACATTCCCCGGCACGCCGACCGACATCGCCTCGGGCCCCGTGTTGCCGGCCGAGGCGACGACGACGATTCCCGCCCGCCAGGCGGCCATTACCGCTTGCGCCAGAGGATCGTCCCAGTAGAAGGACTGCGGCTGGCCGGTGAAGGACAGGTTGAGCACGCGGATGCCGTAGACATCTCTGAAGTCGATGGCGAACTGGATGGCGCGGATGATGTCGAGATAGCTGCCGTTACCCAGTTCGTCGAACGCACGCAGGATGACCAGATCGGCTGCCGGAGCGATGCCGTTGTAGCTCCAGCCCGAGCCGTGGGAGCGAGTCGCCTTTCGACTCGAGGCCAGGATGCTGGTGACATGCGTGCCGTGTCCGTTCGAATCCCCGAGGTCCTCGGCGCCGGATAGCCGATCCTCGATGGCGTCGTAGGCGACGAGGACGCGCTCCTCGCCGTCCTGGTTCTTGTGCAGCCACCTGCGGCCGCCGTTCTTCTCCCACAGTCCGGTATCGATCACCGCGACGGTCACTCCCCGGCCGAGGATTCCCTGCTGGTGCATCAGATCCGCGCCGACCTGCGCCGTGTGCGGAGTGCGGCGGGCCTTCTTGTCCATCTCCATGCCGTCGTAACCGGGAGTGAACTCCGTCTGGCATTCCTGGTGGAACTCAACGACGATGGAGTACTTTTCCTGATCGATCTCGATGTCGGCGGCGAACTCGAGCTCGAAGCCGGCCTCCTTGCCGGGGTCGATGCGGCGGTCCTCGACGTCACTCTCCCAACCGCCGTGGAGTCCCCCGACGGGCCCGGGGAGGTTGCCTTCGAACAGGGTGGCCCCTTCGAGCTTGATCTTCTCGAGCGCGGAGTTGGCCTCCGGCCAGTTGAGCGAGATGCCCTTGACGGTCGCGGGCACGCTCCCGGCGTTGTAGACATTCCACTTCAGCTTGTCGTCCTTGAGCTCGCGCTCGCCCCAGCCCGCCACCTCGCAGGTGGCTCCGCTCGGAACGAACTCCACCATGCAGCCTTCGGCGAAACCGACGGCCAGGGAATACGCCTGCTCGTGGAAAAGCAGCTCTTCTTTGAACTGCAGCTGGAGCACGACCGTCTTTCCGGGGTCGATCCGGCGGTCCTCGAGATCGCCGTCCCACCCGGAATCGAGCAGCGCCAGCGGCGGCTCCTGAGGGATCTTGAAGATGTCGTGGCCGTCGAGCTTCACCTTCTCGAGCAGAGAGCTCTCGGCCGCCCAGCCGAAGGCGATGGCGTCGACCGTCAGCGGCGAGCCGCCGGGGTTGGCGATCTCCCACTTGAACTTGTCGCCGTCGATCTCGACGAGGCCGGCGACCGCCGAGCAGGAGGCGGTGCTCACCCCCCGATCGGGAGTCAGGCGCAGCGCGCCGTCGGCTCCGAGGTGCCGGGCCTGTTCCAGCGTCAGCCGGGCGCCGACCGCCCGGATCACGCCGAGCTCGTGGGTGACGGCACCCCCCGCCCGCTCGACGCGCTCAGCGGTCGAGTCGAGGGTGGGTCCCTGAACGATGTACGCGGTGGTGGCGCTTTCTGGCGGAGTCGTCTCCGGGGCCGGGAGCCCGTGCGAGACGAACAGGACCACGGCCGTAAAGGCCACGCCTAGTAGCACTGAGATCTTGTCTGGGTGCCTGTTCATGTATGCCTCTTGGGTTCATGGTGTGATTCCTCCGGAGAGGTGGGGACCGGTGGAATACATTCCTGGCCCGTCCCCGCAGCAACTGGCGAGCCATCGTCGCGTGTCCAAGTGGCTCTGCTTCGATCGCTCCACGGCGATCGGTTCAACCTCCTGATTCCAGACGGGTAACAATCGAGCCCGGGGCCCCGCGTCGGGGCGTGGGGAGCCGCACGCGGCGCAAGGGTGGCACGCGGGTGGAAAACGGCGCGCCGAACATCCGGCCGTACGCCGGTTCTTCCGGTCCGGTCCGTGGGGCCGGGGCGGCTTGCCGCCCGGTATCATCTCCCGATGAGCGGCCAGCAGGCACCGGACGAGATGCGCGGCTCCCCGCTCGGGCCCTATCGAGTCCGCGGCCGCAACATCTCCCGCCTCGAGGGGTTCAGCGACGCCGTGTTCGGCTTCTCGGCGACGCTCCTGGTGGTCTCGCTCGAGGTGCCGCAGACCTACGCCGAGCTGGCCGCCAATCTCCGCGGCTTCGGAGCTTTCGGCCTGAGCTTTCTCGCCCTGGTGTTCATCTGGCTCGCGCACCGCGGCTTCTTCCGCCGCTACGGGCTCAGCGATTCGTGGGTCACCTTCCTGAACATGGTCCTGCTCTTCGTGGTGCTCTTCTTTGTCTACCCGCTCAAGTTCGTGGCCATCACTTTCGTCGAGTGGGTGTTCGGACTCGACTCGCGGACGCCGGCGGGCGCGGCGGTGCGGCGATTCACCGCGTACGAGCAGCTGAGCGAGCTGTGGGTGATCTACGGGCTCGGCTTCGCCCTGGTGTTCCTCTGTATCGCTCTTCTCTATCTGCGCGCGTACGCGAGGCGCGAGGCGCTGGGTCTCTCCGAGCTCGAGATCCACGACGCCCGCACCATCTTCGGGCACTACATGATCTTCGTGGTGATGGCCGTCGTCTCGATTCTCCTGACGCTGCTCGGGCTCGGTGGAGCCCTGGGCGGGATCTCGGGCTGGGTGTACGGGCTGCTGGGCCCGGTCATGACCGTCTACTGGTGGCACCGCAGCAAGCGGCGAGACGCGATGGAGGCGGCTCTTGCCGGCTAGGCCTCTGGCGCTCGCGGTGCTCGCGACGTGGGCCTGGGCCACGCCCGTCGACGCCCAGCCCGCCGATATCGAGAGCTGGACGACCGCGCGCTCTTCGCACTTCGAGGTCCACTCGAACGCGGAGCCGGAGCGAGCGGCGGAGATCGTCTCGAGTCTCGAGCTCTTCCGCTCGGCGTTCGCCGATCTGGCTCCGGAGATCGAGCTCCGCTCGCCCGCTCCGACGCGGATCTTCGCCTTTCGCGACGCCGAGTCCTACGCGCCCTACAAGAGCGGCGGTGAGAGCGCGGGCGTGAAGGTGCTCGGTCAGTTCCTCACCCACCGCGACGGCAACTACATCACCCTCAACGCCGATCCGAGCTACCTCGGCTCGTTCTCGGTGATCTTCCACGAATACGTCCACTTCCTGGTGCAGAGCAACCTCCCCGGCGTGCCGATGTGGTTCAACGAAGGGCTGGCCGAGTACTACAGCACCTTCCAGACCGAAGGCGAGACCGCCTACCTCGGACAGCCGGTCGCCCGCCACCTGCGCTGGCTTCGCGCCAACCACGAGCTGGGGGTGGAAAGTGTTCTGGCCGTGACCCGCGAGAACGCGCACGAACACGACGCGAGCGGCGCCGGGCGCTTCTACGCGGTCTCCTGGATCCTGGTTCACTATCTCCTCTCCGACGAGTCCGATCGCAGCGGCGACCTCGCCGACTACTTCGAGTCGCTCGGCCGGGGCGAGGATCCGCGCGGCGCCTTCGTCGATGCCTTCGACGTGCGGCCCGCCGAGTTGGAGAAGGCGATTCGAGCCTACGTGCTCGAGGGATCGTTGCCGGTCGCTGGGCTGCGCCTCGATCGTCTACCGGACGCGCGCTCGGTGGAGCTGGCGGCGGTCTCGCCGGCGACCGTGTTGACCGGCCTGGGCGATCTGCTGGCTCACCTGGGGCGCGAGGAGGAAGCGGCGCGCCATCTGCACCGGGCTCTCGAGTACGAGCCCGATTCGGGCGACGCGTGGGCCGGCCTGGCCTACGTGCGCGATCGCCAGCAGCGGCTCGCCGAGGCGCACGAGCTCTGGTCGCGGGCGCTCGAGCTGGTACCGCGCTCGGCGTCGAGCTACCTGCTCTGCGGCCGCCATCTGTTGACCTTGTCCGAGGGAGGTGGTCTGGCGGGCGACGGCTCCGACCGCATGGCGCTCGCCGACCGCGCGCGCCGGGTACTCGGCATCGCCACCGGGATCGACCCGGCCTTCGGCGAGGCCTGGGTCATGCGCGGCGTCGCCCACCTCCTGCCGGGGGGCGACGCCGCCGAGGGTATCGAGCACCTCGAGCGGGCGCGGGCGCTCCTGCCGGGACGGAGCGATGTGCTGCTGCACCTGGTACAGCTCTACGTTCGGGAGGGGCGCGAGGACGAGGCCATCGCCCTGGCCGAAGGTGCGTTGAGCCGGATCGCGGATCCCCAACGGGTCGCCGCCGCCCACGAGGAGATCGAGCGCTGGGGCCTGGTGAGGTCGGCGAACGAGGCGCTGCGCGCCGGCGACGTCGAATCCGGCATCGATCTGTTCGATCGGGCGATCTCGGTCACCAGCGATCCCGACCTGCGCAGCGAGATGGAGGAGAAGCTCGAGGGTCTGCGCCGACGCCTGGAAGGAGAGTCCTGAGGTGACGCGTCGCGCCATGAGGTGGGTGCGAGCCGCGTTTCACCGGCCCGACACCCGGCTCTACGAATCCGTCCAATGGGTGGTCTGGGTGTTGATCGCCGCGTCGGTCGCGCTCTTCCTGGTCGACTTCTCGCTCGGCACTTCCTATCCGGGCAAGGAGCTCATCAACGCGCTCGATCGCGTCATTCTCTGGTTCTTCGCGGCCGAGATCTCCCTGCGGATCCTCTCCTACCGTCCGCCGCGTCTCGACTTCTTCAGCCATTCCACGACCTCGAAGCTGGGCCACCACGTCATCGATCGCCTGCTCTTCTGCCTGCAGCCCCTCAACCTGATCGACATCCTCACGGTCGCCGCGCTGGTGCCGGCGCTGCGCGGGCTACGGGCGCTGCGGCTGCTGCGGCTGCTGCGCACCGTGAAGGTCTTCCGGTACAGCAATCCGTTCAACTGGCTCGAGCGATCGTTCCGGGAAAACACGCTGCTGTTCGGACTCGCTTTCTCGTTCCTGATCTCGGCCGTCCTGCTCGGCGGGATCAGCCTCTTCCTGGTCGAAGGTCGCTCCAACCCGCTGCTCGCCTCCACCTGGGACGGCATCTGGTGGGCGCTGGTCACCCTGACCACCGTGGGCTACGGCGACATCACGCCGATCACCGGCCTCGGCCGCATCGTCGGCGGCTTCATGATGCTCGCCGGCATGTTCACCCTGGCGCTCTTCGCCGGAGTGGTCGGCAACACCCTGGTCAAGAGCATTCTGTCGATTCGAGAGGAGCAGTTCCGAATGAGCGGATACATCAATCACGTCGTGCTCTGCGGCTACGAGCCGGGAGCCGAGATGCTGCTGCAGGCGATCCTCTCGGAGATCGACTCGGAGGCGAGGCCGCTGGTGGTGTTCGCCGAGGGCGAGCGGCCCAGCGACCTGCCGCCCGAGTTCGTCTGGGTGAGCGGGGACCCGACCAAGGAGAGCGAGCTCGACAAGGCGAGGATGTCGCACGCGGCGGCGGCCATCCTGGTCGGCTCGCGCCACGTTCTGCCGCAGAATGCCGACGCCAAGACCGTTCTGACCGCGTTCACGATTCGCTCCTACATGCGCCGCCGGGCCAAGACCGAGACCCGGATCCGCCCGCTCTACGTGGTGGCCGAGATTCTCGACTCGGAGAACGTCGAGCACGCCTATGCCGCGGGCGCGGACGAGGTGATCGAGACCCGCCGGCTCGGCTTCTCGCTGCTGGCGCACGCCGTGACCATGCCGGGAACCGCGGAGCTGATGAGCAAGGTGGCGGCGAGCGGTGCCAACAGCCTCTTCGTCGGCGCGCCCCCGAAGTCGGCTCTGGCCGAAGGCGGCGTCAGCTTCGGCGAACTCGGACGGCGGCTGAAGCAAGAGAAGGGCATTCTGGTGGTCGGCCTACGCAACAAGGAGCAGGAGGACGTGCTGAATCCTCCCGATCTGTACGAGATCACGCCCGGATGCCAGCTGATCTACCTGGCCAATTCGCCGGTGCTGAAGCGACTGCCCCGGCCGCGGCGCAAGTCGCGCGCGAGCCTAGAACCGTCGCCGTAGCCGCTGGCGGCCGCGGATCGTCTGCTTGCGCTCGACCCACTGCTCGACGCCCTCGAGGGTGCAGCGGGGCAGCTTCTGTCCGATCGCCTTCTCGACCATCTTGATGGTCTCCTTGTCTTGCCAGGTGGCGATCGTCGAGACCGTACCCTCCATCGCGCCACGCGCCGTTCGGCCGGCCCGGTGGACGTAGTCCTCGACCGCGTCCGGCATGCCGAAGTTGACGATGTGCTCGATGATCGGAATGTCGATGCCGCGCGCGGCGACGTTGGTGGCCAGAAGGATCCGGTGCTTGCCCTCGCGCAGGCCCTTGAGCGCCGCGACGCGCTGCTGCTGTGTCCGTCCGGAGTGGATGCGCTGCACCGAGTGACCCTCGATCTCGAGCTGCCGGCAAGCCCAGTCGGCGTCCACCTTGCGGCGCAGGAAGATCAGCATGCTTCCCGTCTCCTCGCGCACCAGGGCCAGCAGGCAGGCCTTGGTCTCTCCGGGGGCGACCAGGTAGAGGCGGTGCTCGATGCCGCTCGCGGTCATGGTTCGGGGCCGCAGATCGACCAGCCCCGGCTCGCGCATGAAGCGGCGCGCGAGGTTCTCGATGGTGGTCGGCATGGTGGCCGAGAACATGAAGGTCTGCCGCTCGTCCGGCAGCACCGAGAGGATGCGCTGGATCTGGGGCAGGAAGCCGAGGTCGAGCATGTGGTCGGCTTCGTCCATGACCAGCTTCTCGATCCGGTCCAGTCGCACGTTCTTGCGCTCGTAGTGGTCCCAGAGGCGGCCCGGGGTCGCGACCACCACGTCGGGGTTCCGGCGCAGGTCGCTGATCTGCGGGCCCATCTTCACGCCGCCGATGAGACAGGCGGAGCGGATGCCGAGCGCCTTGCCGATGGTGTCGACGAACGAGCGCGTTTGCAGCGCGATCTCGCGAGTCGGGCAGAGGATGAGGGCGCGGGTGCCCTTGCCGTCGAGCAGCTTCTGGAGGATCGGCAGCACGAAGGCGGCCGTCTTGCCGGAGCCGGTCTGCGCCAGGCCGACGACGTCGGCGCCTTCGAGGCCGCGCGGAATGACCTTCTCCTGGATCGGCGTCGGGTGCTCGAAGTCGATCTCGTCCAGCGACTCGACGATCGGCGGGCTCAGACCGAGGTCGGAAAAACTCGCGTCGGTCTGAGGAGGTCCCTGGTGGACGGCGCCGGTAAACATTCGGAGCGCATCCTATCCCCTTGGACCTCGCGGTGCACCCTCTCGCGAATCTCGGTCCAGATCTCCTCGGCAATCTCAGCGAAGGCGGCGGCGACCGCGGGATCGAACTGAGAGCCGGCGCAAGCCTCGTCGTCCGCGGGCTCTGGCTCTGCCGGCCGGGGAGAGGACATCAGGGAGCCGTTCAACTCCAGCAAGTAGGGTGCGGGTACTAAGCGAAAGTCGAGAAGTGTCACGGGTCCTTGCTGAAGAGAACGGCTCCCACCACATTAGGGTGGGTCGGTACCCGCTTTGATATAGGCCGGACGAAGAAATCTCGGTCGAACGGGGCGGGAGAGGAAGACCCCTCCCGCAGCTCGACCCGAGAGAATGGCTCGAGGGTCCGGACCCCGGCGTGGCCTGGTGCCTAGGGGCCGCCCTCGAACATGGTGTCGACCGGGACGATGCGGAAGCCGTCGGGCTCGATCGGCCGCGCCTCGAACAGCTTGTCCCCTTCCACGACCTCGGGCTCCGGCGGGGCGTTGTAGGTCATCGGGCTCGGACCGTCGGCCTCGAGGTAGGCCTGAACGGCGGCGGCATCGTCGGTCACCAGGACGGCCTGGAAGTCGTCGGCCTGGATATTGGAGCGAATGGCCGCGTTTACGCGGTCGAGGTTCAGAGCCTTCAGCTCGCGATCGATCTCGTCGATGAAGTAGCCGCCGCCGTAGAAGCGGCTGTCCATCAGGAAGCCGAGTCGGTCGGGCAGTGTCTGCGCCCAGAGCTTCGAGTAGTTGATCAGGTAGTCGCGGGTGAGCTCGAACTCCTCCTCGGTCATGCCGACC
>JAHEKO010000008.1:0-4734 GCA_024638355.1 Acidobacteriota bacterium | reverse complement strand
GCCGTAGAAGCGGCTGTCCATCAGGAAGCCGAGTCGGTCGGGCAGTGTCTGCGCCCAGAGCTTCGAGTAGTTGATCAGGTAGTCGCGGGTGAGCTCGAACTCCTCCTCGGTCATGCCGACCTGGGTGAGGCGCTCGACCTCGTAGATGGCGTTGCGAAGCGCGAAGTGGGCGGTGTTGGGAACCACCGGGCGCACCCACACCGAGAAGTACTGCTGGCGGCGCGGCACGTTCGGCGTCGGGGTGCTGGTGAACGGCGGTTGATAGTAGTGCTCGATGTAGGAGTAGTCGCCGTAGTTCAGGCCCCGCTTGCCGCGCAGCTGCTGCATCAGACGGCCGTGGAAGGTGCGGTGCTCGCCCAGGAAGCTGTTCGCCACCATCAACGGAAAGTACTCGGGGTTCGCGCGGGTAACCGGGATCGGATAGCCGAAGTGGATGCCCACCGAGCTCGTGGGCTTGTCGATGAGAGTGAAGTTCCGCCCCTCGACGGCGGGCGGCGGCGGCAACTCGGTCCGCTCCTCGCTGCCCTCCGGCAGAGCCGAGAACGCCCCCACCATCGAGTCGAGGAAGCCGTCGGGGTAGCCGCCGGCGACGCCCAACATGAGGTTGGCCTGCGTGAAGCGCTGCCGATAGAAGTCCCTGACGTCGTCGAGGGCGATCGACTCGAGGCCGGCGACGGTACCCTCCGGCGCGCTCTCGTAGGGATGGCCGGCGAACAGCATCTGCTGCAGAGCTTCGAGGCCGAGCAGCTCGTCGTTCGCCGCGCGCAGGGTCGTCGTCAGGTAGGTCTTGAGCTGCTCCTTGTTGCGGGTGAAGTCGCTTTCGGAGAAGCCCGGCTCGAGAACGACCTCGCGCAGCAGCCGGGCGTACTCGTCGAGCTTCTCGCGATGAATCTCGCCCGAGATGACGGTGACCTCGCGATCGGTTCGCACGTCGATCGACGCGGCCATCGGGTAGAGCAGGTCGACGAGCTCCGAGTACTCGCGCTGTTGGGTGCCGGCCTCGCCGATCATCAGGGCGGTGAGAGCCGCGAGACCCTCCTTGCCTTCGGGATCGTGGATCGAGCCGGCGTCGAAGAGCAGGCGCACCGCGACGAGAGGCGACTCGGGGCTGGGTAGCGTGACGGTGTCGATGAGGGAGCGCTGCGGTGCCGCACAGGAGAGCACGGCAACGACGATGGCGACGGTCGGAATCAGTCTGCGCATGGCGGTCTAGCCTCCTGCGGCGGTGTCGGTATCGGGTTGCGGGTAGGAGAGCGTCACGGTGGTGCGGTTGGTCTCCTTGAAGAGCTCCGCGGCCGCGTCGCGTACGTCCTCGGGGGTGACCTTCTGGTACTGCTCGTAGACGCGATTCACCGACTGCGGATCGCCGGTGAGCACCAGGAAGTTCATCAGCGTCATGGCCACGCTCTGCGGGCTGTCGAGGCCCGTGGCGAAGCTGTAGCGCAGGTAGGACTTGATGCGCTCGAGCCGTTCCTCGTCGACCAGCTTGGTCTCGAGGTCGGCGATGGCCTCCTGGATGGCGGCGTCGACCTTGGGCTGCAGATCCTCCGACTTGAGGCGGCCGAAGATCATGAACAGGTACGGGTCGCGGTGATCGCTGTAGAAGCCGGAGATGGAATCGACCCATTGCTCCTCGACCACCAGCTTCTTGTAGAGCGGCGCCGACTCACTGAACAGGAGCTGCGAGATGATGTCGAGCGTGACCGACTGCACCGTCGAGTCGCTGAAAGCGGGTGCGCGGTAGCCGACCATCATGTGCGGAGCGATCGGGCCGCTCCAATCGATGTGGGCGCTGCGCGCTTCGGTCTGTTCCGGCTCGACCGGAATCTCGGCCGGCTTGTAGCCGCGTTCCCAGCCTGCCCAATAGCGCTCCGCCAGCTCCTCGACCTTGGCCGGGTCGGCGTCGCCGACGATCAGCAGGATGGCGTTCTCCGGCCGGTAGAAGCGGTCGAAGAAACCGAGGCTGTAGTCGTAGTAGTCGGGCATGGCCTTGATGTCTTCGAGGTAGCCCATGGTGGTGTGGCTGTAGGTGTGCTCGGTGAACGCGAGCTCTCGAACCCGCTCGTAGAGGGGGAGGAATGGGCTCGAGATGTTCTTGTTGTACTCGCCCAGCACCGCCAGCGCCTCGCGCCGGAACGCGTCCTCCTCGTAGGTGAGGTTGATGAAGCGGTCGGACTCGATGTCCATCATGGTCTCGAGCTCGGAGGACGGACCGACGATGTAGTAGACGGTGCGGTCGTCGCTGGTGAAGCCGTTGGTGTCGGCGCCCATCCGCTTGATCACCTCGTTGTAGTCGTCCTGCGAGTACTTCTCGGTGCCGCGGAACATCATGTGCTCGAAGAAGTGGGCGAAGCCGCTGTGGCCGGGCTCGACCTCCTCACGCGAGCCGGTACGCACGATGACCACGTAGGAGACGATCCCGGGGCTGTCGTAGGGCACCGTGACGACGCGGAAGCCGTTCTCCAGCTCCGTTTCGTGCACGGTGAAGGGGAAGATGTCGGTGGCCGCCGCGGGCAGCGCGAGGGCGGCCGCGAACGCGAGCGTGAGCAGTGTTGGGCGCAAGTGATTCGACACGTTTCTGTTCTCCTTGGCGAGCGCTTGTCGGGTTCAAACGGTCGGGCTCCGGCGCTCCGAAGCCGGGCCGCGGTCAAGTCAGTCGAGATCGAACGGTCGCGGTGGCGGACCGTCGTCCGGATCCTCTTCGGCCTGACGGAGCGCTTCCTCGAAGCGCCGCTCGAGCCGCCGATCCTGATCCTTGAGCGCTTCGACTTCGCGCTCGAAGATCTCTTCCGCATGCGACTTCTCTTCCTTCAGCTCTTCGAGAAGCGCATCGAAGTCCTTGCCTCCGGCCGCCGGTGCCTTGGCCTTCTTGTGGAAGAGCACCTCGCCCGTCGACGCCTCGACCACGAGGTGAGCCTCGCATTCCGGGCAGCGGAGCGCCAGCTTCTTGGACTTCGCCACGAAGTCATTCTAGCAACTGGCCGGGAGCGAAGCGCCCGTTCGATGGGTCAATGATGGTAGGGTTACGGCTCGTGTTTTGTTCAACTTGGTGAATGGGAGGCGGTCGGGAGCCATGCGACGCTATCTCTGGTTGGTTGTCCTGTCGGTGTTTCTGGTCGGGAGCTGCGGTGAGGACGAGGTCATCACCTTCGGTGCCGTGCTCCCACTGAGTGGACCCTACGAGATCTACGGTCAGTCGATCCGCAAGGGGCTCGAGACCGCCAGAGACGAGATCAAGGGTCGGGAGGGCTTTCCCTACGAGATCGAGCTCCAGATCCTCGACTCCGAGGGCGATCCGGAAAAGGCCCGCCAGCTGCTCGAGCAGCTGTACGATGCCGGGGCGTTCGCGGTCGTTGGAGGCGTCACCACCGCCGAGGCGCTGGCGATGGTCGCCGAAGCGGACGAGTCGGAGCGCGTGCTGATCTCGCCTTCGGCTTCCAGCCCCGAGCTCACCGGGATCTCCAAGAATTTCTATCGGGTATTCCCCTCCGACTCTCGCGAAGGGACGACCATGGGCAACTTCGCCGCCCGCAAGCTGGGCATCGAGGACGTGGTCATCATCACCAAGGAGGACCCCTTCGCTCGCGGAATCCAGGAGGTCTTCAAGACCGAGTTCGAGCGCAACAGCGGCACGGTGACCGAGATCATCGAGTATCCGCAGGGCGCCGCCGACTTCTCCGGCTTCATCGAGCGGGTGATGACCATCGGACCGCAGGCGGTCTACGTGGCTGCCTACGCCGAAGACACCGCCAAGATGATCCAGGCGCTGCGCAACAAGAACTTCGAGGGTCAGATCCTGACCACGGCGGCCTTCGCCCTGCCGGAGGTCATCGAGCAGGTGGGTGAAGACGCCGAGGGAATCTTCCTGACCCGCGCGGTCTTCGAGGCGGACGCCGAGGACCCGCAGATCGCCTCCTTCGTGGACGGGTATCGCCAGTCGCACGGCCTTTCGCCCGACCTCTATGCCGCGCACGGGTACGACTCCCTGATGGTGCTGGCGGCCGGGTTGCAGGAGAGCGGGCCGTTCGCCGGCGACTTCTGGAAGGGCGTGCGGGCCATTCGCGACTACCCGGGGGTGACCGGCACGATTCAGTTCGACGAGAAGGGCGACGCGCAGAAGTTCCCGCGCGTCTACGTCGTGACCGACGGCAACCTGGTCGACTACGAGAAGGAAGTCGAGCGGCGGCGGGCGGAGCTTCTCGAGCGGCTGCGGCAGATCGAGCAAGACGAGTAGTCGTGCCGGAATGCCGGCGCGCGATCGATACGGGGCGGTATCGAAGGCTCTGATTCTGCTGGTGTTGGTGCTGACACCGGCTGCGCTCGGAAGCCCGGCGCCGCCGGCGGAGCCCTCCGATCCGGCCGCGCCCCTCGATCAATGGGCCAGCGGGCCCGTGCGCTGGCTGCTGCTCCCGGCCGAGCTGAAGCAGCTTCGGCAGATCGCCGGCCCGGCCGCCGGCAAGGGCTTCGTCGATCGCTTCTGGGCGCGACGCGATCCCGATCCGGCTACGACGGCCAATCCGTTTCGAGACACCTTCTACGAGCGCGTCGAGGCGGCCGACCTGCTGTACGCCGAGGAGGGAGTGCGCGGCAGCCTGACCGATCGCGGGCGAGCCCTGATTCTGCTCGGCTCGCCCACCGGCCTGCGGGTCACGAGCCGCGAGGCCCTGAGCTGGGATCCGTCGGCGGGCGCCGAGGACAATGTTCGGATTCGCTACCTGCCGCTCGAGATCTGGA
>JAHEKO010000296.1 GCA_024638355.1 Acidobacteriota bacterium | reverse complement strand
CGATGGCCGCGGACGGCCCGGGGCTGGCGTTCGCCGAGATCGACCTCGAGCGGGTGCGCTGGTGCCGCAAGGCGATTCCGGTCGCCGAGCACCGGCGCCTGCCGCGGCCCGTCGGCTGAAGACTGCGCCGGGCATGGTGACCCGATCGATCTACCTGCCGAGCATCTCGGCCAGCGCCTCGATCCCGCGCCGCGTGACGTCCGGCTCGGCCGCCGTGTAGCAGATGCGCACGTGAGTGGGGTAGGGCCCGAAGCTCGGCCCCGGGGCCATGAACAGGCCGCGCTCGGCTGCGTCCTCCATGAAGCCGAGCAGCCCGCGGTCGTCGAGCCGGTCGGCGACGTCCAGGAAGAGGAACTGGCTGCCCTCGGGGCGCGGAACGCCGAGGCGATCGGCCGCCTGCTCGCCGAGCCGCCGGTAGAGCGGCTTGGCCGACGCGATCCACGCGTCGCCGGGGCCGCGCAGGGCGTGCAGCGCCGCGATCTGCGAAGCGGTCGGCGTCGAGTAGAAGGTGTGGGTGCTCACCTTGCGCACCTCGGACATCATCTCGGCCGGGCCGACGACGTAGCCGCACCGGTTGCCCGCCATGCCGAAGGCCTTCGAGAAGGAATGCACCGAGAAGGTGCGCTCGGGCGCCAGTGAGCGGGCGTAGACGTGCTCGCCGCGGTACGCGTAGTCCTCGTAGACCTCGTCGGAGAGCACCCAGAGCTCTTGGCGCCGGGCCCAGTCGCAGATCGCCTCGAGCCAGCCGCGCGGGATAACGCGTCCGGTCGGGTTGTTGGGGGTGCTCAGATAGAGCGCGGCGGTGCGCGCGGTCAGATGGTGGGCGATCGCCTCGACCGCGCTCTCCGGCGAGTCGGCCGCGTCGAAGAAATCCACCTCCACCGGCCGACCCTGGAACGACTGGACGATGCCGAAGATGAGCGGCCAGTAGGGCGCGAGAACGAGCACCTCCTCGCCGGGCTCGAGCAGCGCGCCGATCACCGCGCCGAGCGAGCCGGTGGCGCCGGCGGCCACCAGCACGTCGGCGGGCTCGGTGGTCGCGCCGGTGCGGTGGCGCGAGCGCTCGACGATCGCCTCGACCAGATCGCTGCGGCCCTGCGGGGCCGCGTAGCGGTGCATTCCGGGGTACTCGTCGACGGTCAGGTCCTGCATGCGACACCCCTCCGCGGGCTCCATCCAGGTATCGCCGACGTGGAGCGGGTAGACCTCGCCGGGGTAGCTCTGGAGGCGATGCGCCAGCGCCGAGAAGACCGAGCCGCGCATCGCGGAGACGGTGGAGCCGGAAGCCGGGTAGCGGGGCATGCTCGCAGGCGGCTCAGGCGGGGCGCCGGGGCCCGATCCGCCAGCGCGCCGTGAAGCGCGCGACGGTATCGCCCGACTCGTCCTCGAGATCGGCCTCGACGTCGACGTCGCGCTCCTCGGGCGAGGACTCGACCTCGGCGGCGCAGCGCGCTTCGATGCGCCCTCGGGCCTTCTTGACGAATTCGATCGAGAATCCGGTTGGAATTCCGCGCGCGTCGCTCGGCAGCGATGAGGTCACGGCGAGGCCGGTCGCCAGCTCGCCGAGGTTGGTCAGCGCGACCGCGTGGAGCGAGCGCAGGTGGTTGCGCAGCCGCGGCCGGTCGCGCATGGCGACGCGTACCCTGCCCGGCTCGAGCTCGACCACCTCGGGCGAGATCGACCCGGTGTAAGGCACCGCGCGCCCCAGGAATCGGTGGAAGAGCCACTTGCCTCCGGGCAGGCGCCGCAGCCGATTCCAGTTGGCGAGGATTTGATGGGTAGCGCTCTCAGCCATCTGCCATTCAAGATATCAGTGTTGGCGATAGACTCGGCCGGAATCGGGTGGAGCCAGACATGAATCGCTATCTAGCAACCTCGTTGATCTTTCTCGGCCTGGCGGTCCCGGCGTGGGGCGACACGATGGCGCCCCGTCACGAGGGGACCCTCGAGCTCATCGGCCTGGTCGAGGCTGCGGTCGAGCTGGTCGAGGCCGAGGGCGTCGAGCCCGCTTGCGCCCGCTTTCGAGAGGCCGGCTCGCGCTGGTTCGAAGGTGAGACCTACATCTTCGTCTTGGACATGCAGGGCAAGGCGATCTGCCATCCGGCACTGCCGGCGCTCGAGGGCCGCTATCTCAACGAGCTCCGCGACCCCAAGGGCCGGCCGATTCTGGAGCTGATGGTGCGCGAGCTCGAGTCCTCGGACGAGGGCTGGGTGCACTACCAGTGGCCCCGTCCGGGCGAGCGGCTGTTCCGCTGGAAGACGACCTACGTGCGCAAGGCGAGGGTCGAGGGCGGCGAGCCGGTGATGGTGTCGAGCGGCCGCTACCAGATGCAGATCGAGCCGTTCTTCATCGTGGAGCAGGTCGACGACGCGGTCGAGCTGATTCGCGAGGAAGGCGAGCAGGCCGCCTTCGCGCGCTTCCGCGACCGGAAGAGCGGCTTCCTCTTCTACTCCGCCTACGTCTTCGTTCTCGACCGCGACGGCGTGCTGCTGGTCAACAACGGCACTCCCGAGAACGAGAACAAGAACCTCTCCGAGCTGGCCGACATCGACGGACGGCTCTTCGTGCAGGAGATGCTGCGCGTGCCGCTCGGCGGATCGGCCTGGATCCACTACAAGTGGCCGAAGCCGGGCGACGCTCGGCCCTCGGCCAAGTCGTCGTTCGTGCGGCGGGTCGACTTCGGCGGCCGCCAGCTGATCGTCGGCTCGGGCGTCTACTTCCAGCGCGAGCCCGACGTGCGCGATCTGGGGCCGAAGCCGGACGTCGACTAGCCCTCGGGGCCCGGGCAGACACGAAGAGCCGCTCCCGACCGAAGCCATGAGCGACAGGAGCCTCTACGAGCGGGTGCTCGAGCGCGTTGCCGAGGGCGTCGAGCTGCCGGCGCCGCGTCCGCCGAGAGCCTCGGCCGCGGTGGTTCCCTGGCGGCGAGCCGCCGACGGCGATGTAGAGGTCTTCTGGATGCGCCGCGCCGAGAGCCTCGCCTTCATGGGCGGCTGGCACGCCTTCCCCGGTGGCGGGATCGCGCGCAGCGACGGCAAGATCGCCGTCTCCGGCGAGCCGCTCGGCGCGGAGGAAGGTCCCCTCGAGGCCGGTATGCCGGCGGCCGTGATCGGCGACATCGAGCTCGGCACCGCGGTGACTCCGGCCGTCGTGGCCGGTGCCCTGCGCGAGCTGTACGAGGAGACCGGCCTGCTGCTGATCGCGGCCGAGGTCCCGGCGGAGGAGCTGGAGCGCCGGTCGCGCGAGCTGGCCGCGCGGCTCGAAGATCGCGAGCGGTTCGGCCCCGCGCTCGACGCGGTAGGCGCGATTCTCGACGCCTCGCGCCTGGTCTACGCCGGTCGCTGGCTGACCCCGCCGCTCGGGCCGCTGCGCTTCGACAATCGGTTCTTCCTGCTCGAGTGGCCGGAGCGCGAGCGCGAGCAGCCGCGCGCCGCCTCGACGGAGAGCGCCGAGGTCGAGTGGGTGCGGCCGGCGGTCGCTCTCGAGCGCTGGTCGCGCGGCGAGATCATCACCGCGCCGCCGATCCTGCACCTCCTCCGGGTGCTCGCCGAGGACGGCCCCGAGGCGGGGCTCGAGCGGCTGCGCAACCCGGTCGAGGCCAATCTCGGGCCGCACCGGCGTGTCGAGTTCCAGCCCGGGGTGATTCTCTTTCCGCTGCTGACGCCCACCCTGCCGCCGGCGACCCACACCAACACCTACCTGCTGGGGCACGGCGACTCGGCGCTGGTCGACCCGGGCTCGCCCTATGCCGAGGAGATCGAGGGTCTGCTGGCCGCGCTGGCGGCCGCCGAGACCGAGGGGCGCCGGGTGCGAGCGATCTGGCTGACGCACCACCACCCGGACCACGTCGGCGGGGTTCAGCGGGTGCGCGAAGCGCTCGGCGTGCCGGTGCTGGCCCATCCGGCGACGGCCGAGCGTCTGCGTCCGCTCGGCATCGAGATCGACGACGCGCTCGAGGACGGCCAGCGGATCGTGCTCGCCGGCGATCCGGACTTCGTCGTGCGCGTGCTCCACACCCCCGGCCACGCCAGAGGTCATCTGTCGTTTCTGGAGGAGCGCACCCGCGCCCTGATCGGCGGCGACATGGTCTCGGGGGTCAGCACCATCGTCGTCGATCCGCCCGAAGGCGACATGAACGACTATCTGGCTTCACTCGAGCGGCTCGCGTCGCTCGAGCCCAGCACGCTCTTCCCCTCTCACGGCCCGACGATCCGCGACGCGGTCGGCAAGCTCCGCGCCTACATCGAGCACCGCCTCTGGCGCGAGGAGCGGATTCTCGAAGCCTGGCGCGAGGGCGTGCGCGATCCCGAGGAGCTCGTCACGCGGGTCTACGACGACGCCCCCGAGATCGCCCTGCCGCTGGCCAGGCGGCAGCTCCAAGCCCATCTGGAACGCCTGGAAGGCGAGCGTCTCCTCTGATCTCGCGATCCGACTACTCGGGCAGCTCGATCCGCCCGCCGACCCGATCGACAGAGATCCCGCCGCTGCCGTCACGGTCGACGACGACGTCTCCGATCACGTCGACCGCGCGAATGCTGCCGGAGCCGTCCTCGCGCACGCGCACGCTGCCGCCCACGTCGCGAATCGAGATGCTGCCGGAGCCGTCTTCGTCGATGAGGACGTCGCCGGTGACCTCGTCGATGCGGATGCCGCCGGAGCCGTCCTCTTCCACGGTCACGCTGCCGCGCACTCCACGCACCTCGATCTCGCCCGAGCCGTCGTAGAGCGACAGATCGCCGTTGATCCCCTCGGCGTCGATCTCGCCGGAGCCGTCCTGAATGCGGGTGGCGCCGACGTTGGACAGCTCGATCTCGCCCGAGCCGTCCCGGATGTCGAGCGCCAGGTTGGACGGTACGAGCACCCGTAGGTCGAGGCGGGCGCTACGGTTCCAGTTCCAGTCGTTGTCCGGCAGGTCCGCCGCGACGATCAGGGTCGATCCACGGCGCTCCGTCTCGAGCGCGATCTCGTCGAGGTCCTCGGCGCGCGAGGCGCAGGCGATGCCTTCGACCACGACCTCCGTGGCGTCATCGCTGCCTTCGACGCGCAGATAGCCGGCCGCGGCCTCGATTCGCAGCTCGGTGGCGTCGTCGATCGCGAGCACCGCCTGGCGGTCGTCGCGGTAGTCGCAGTCGTCATAGGCGAAGCCGGGCGCGCCGACCGCGACCAGCAGCAGGGCCGTCAAAAAGATCTTCGTCATACATCCGTCCCTTCGCAGCTCGGTTCCATGCGTTCTACGAATGAGACGCGCCGAAGGTTCCGAACGTTTACTCGGCCGCCGGCAGCTCGCCGCTGGCGATCTTCTCCGAGACCTTGAGCAGCTCCTTGCGGATCAGCGGG
>JAHEKO010000295.1 GCA_024638355.1 Acidobacteriota bacterium | reverse complement strand
CGCAGCTCCTCGGTGGGTCCCTCGGGCCCCATGCGCGTATAGCCGATGGCGACGTTGGGCACCGGCTCGTCGCGCGCGAAGAAGCCGCTCGCGGTCATGCCGGAGGCGGCGAAGATCCTCTCCTCCACGTAGTCGGCGTAGGGCTGGCCCGACGCCGCCGCGATGATCGCGCCCAGCACCACGAAGCCACCGTTCGAGTAGGCGCTGTTCGTGCCCGGCTCGAAGGCCAGGGGTTGGTCGGCGAACACGGGGAAGAAGTCTTCGGGCTCGCGGAAGAGCCGTTTGGCGGCGTCGAAGAAGCGCTCGTTGAAGATGTCGGCGATGCCGGAGCTGTGGTCCAGCAGATGCCGGACGGTCACCTTCGACCGGGCCTCGGCATTGGGATAGTCGGGCAGGTGGTCGGCGATGCGGTCGTCGAGGCGAACCTTGCCGGCGAGCACCAGCTGGGCGATGGCGATGCGCGTGAACGACTTGTTGATCGAGCCCAGATCGAAGCGGGTGTCGATCTTGTTCGCCGCGCCCCATTCGCGGCTGGCGAGACCCCGGGCGCCCCGGTAGATCGCCTCGCCGTCGACCGCGATCAGCACCGCGCCGGAAAAGAGCTCCTCGCTTCCGAGCCGTCCGAGATAGGCGTCGAGCGCCGCGGTCAGCTGAGCGCGATCCGCGCCGGGGGGCGGCTGGAAGGGAGGGAGGGCGGGTCCCCGCCCATGGCCGCCGCCGGCCTCGAGCGAGAAGCCGGCGATCTTCTCCGGCTCGTCGGGCTCGAACTCGAAGCCGAAGCGGAGCTCCATACCGTCGGGGCTCTCGACCGCCACCTCCAGACGCCCGGGCTCGTCGATCGAGATCCCGGCGACCTCGAGCCCGGCATGCCGACCGAGCCGGTGCGCGAGCTCTCTCCAGTCCTCGGTCGTGCGCCGCTCGAGCAGGCTCGGGGCGAAGTGCTCCAGGATGTACGCGAGCGTCGCGTCGACGTCGCCCGCGGCGATGCGCTCGACGAAGCCGAGGGCCACTCGCTCCCGCCGCTGGTCGAGGTCGGGCGCCGGGGCGGCGCCGGCGGCGAGGCAGGCAGCGAGAGCGAGAGCCGGAACGAAGACTAGCGGCCGTGGACGTCGAAAACTCATGAGCGTAGGTCCTCCCGATCTGTAGAACCGCCAACTGTAGACCGAGTTCCCTCTGGTAGCATTCAAGAGTTCGTTCAAGTCGAGATCGCCGCTTGCGAGCGAGGGCGGCGTCTTGGACCCGCGAAGGATGCTGCGTCCGCGGAAGTCTCTCCGGTTCAGGGCTTCGGGGCTCCGGCTGGCTGCCGGCCTCGTGTGCGGCGCGTGTCTCGCCGGGCCGCCGGCCTTCGGCGCGGCTCCGACGCTCTCCGCCGTCGTCGACCTCGCGGGCGTCGCCGCTCCCCGAGCCGCCGATCTCGAGCTGCGGGTCGACGGCCGGCCCGCTGAGGTGGTGGCGGTGGAGCGGCTGGCGCCGGCGCCGGAAGGCGAGCCGTGGCAGGTTCTGGTCTATTTCGATACGCCGCTGTTGAGCCCGGCGGGTCTCGAAGCCGCGATCCGGCGTCTGAGCGACAGCGCCGAGCGGCTGGTGGCGCTCGGCCCGGTGACCCTGGTGGTCGCCGATCCCGAGCCGCGCGAGCTCGCAACGGCCGTCGGATATGCGCACGAGATTCGTGAGAGCCTCGCGCTGCTCGGCGACCGCACGACCCTGGCGGGCGAGCTCCTCTGGCGGCGGCTTCGGTTCGTCGACGCGGTGCGCGGCTCCGAGCTGGACGAGGCGCGACGGCGGCGGGAGATGGAGCGCGAGCGCGGGTTGATCGACCGCCAGCGCCGGGCGCTGCTCGGCGCCCTGGAAGGCCGTCCGGGCGGCGGCGCCAAGCTCCTGATCCTGGTCCAGGACGGCTTCGACCTCGACTTCAAGCGCTTCTATCTCGGGCGCACCGAAGGCCTCGAGGGGCTGGACACCGACGTCGACGAGGCCCACGCCGATCTCTGCCGGCGCGCAGCGGTCGCCGGCTGGACCGCCGTCGGCCTCGCCCTGGGCGAGCAGGGAAGCGAATTCGTCGATCCCCGGCGACCGCTCCGCTTGCTGACCGAGGAGACCGGCGGCGTGCTGGTGCGCCGCGGCCGGCTGCTGCGCGAGGCGCTGGCGGGGCTGGGCGGCCGGGTGCGCGTCGACTACCGGACGGCTCAAACGCCGGGAGAGTTCGCCGCGCTCGAGGTCAGCTACCGGGCGCGACCGATCGTCGCGCCGCGCTGGGCGGGACGCCAATCGGCGCCGCGCGCGGCGGAGGCGACCCCTTCTGCGGTGGCGGCGGAGGCCCCCTCGGCGGTGCGGCTGCTCTTGCCCGGCTCCGGGCCCCACGTCGGCCCGACCCGCGTGACCGCCGTCACCGGTGAGCACGAGGTCGGCTACGTGGCCTTCTTTCTGGACGGCTTTCTGGTCGACGTGGTGCACCACCCGCCCTTTCAGGCGCGGATCGATCTGGGCGCCGCGCCCCAGTTGCATACGGTGCGCGCGGCGGCGTTCTCGCCGGCGGCGCTCGAGCTGGGAGAGGACACGCTGCGGCTGAACCAGGAGGAACGGCCCTTCCGGGTAGACATCGTCGAAGTCGTCGGCGACGCCGGTCACGGCGAGGTGGAGCTGCGGGCGGCGATCTCGACGCCGGCCGACCGCCGGCTCGAGCGGGTCGAGGTCTTCTGGAATGACGAGCTGCGCAGCAGCTTCGCGTCGCCGCCTTCCCCGGAGATCCGCGCGCGAGTCGACACCGAGCCGCCCGGTCCGACCGATCACTACCGGGTCGTGGCGCATCTGGACGACGGCGCCCGTCTCGAGAGCGCCCGCCTGGTGGTGGAGCCGGGCATCTCGGACCGGCTCGACGTCAACCTCGTCGAGCTCTACGCGATGGTGAGCGACCGCGCCGAGAGCTCGCTCGAGCACCTGAGCCGCGAGGACTTCACCCTCTTTCACGGTGGCCGCACGCGGCCGATCGAGGCCTTCGCGCGCGCCGACGACGTACCGCTGACCCTGGGGCTCGCGGTCGACACCTCCGAGAGCATGAAGGGTTGGCAGGACGAGCTGCGTGACGCGGCGGCCGCCTTCTTCGAGAGCGCCCTCGGCGAGCACGACCGCGCCTTCCTGACCGACTTCGACGAGCGGCCGCGCGTGACCCAGGGCCCGACCCGCCGCCAGGAGCTGCTCGTCGGGCGGATGGGCGCGCTCGACTTCGGCGGCACCACGGCCCTGTACGACGCCATCCTGTTCTCGCTGACCCAGTTCGAGGGCCAGGGCGGCCGCAAGGCACTGGTGGTGCTGTCGGACGGCGAGGACTACGGCAGCCGGTTCCGGCCGGAGCGCTGCATCCGCGAGGCGCGGCGGCTCGGCGTGCCGATCTACGTCGTCGTGGTCGAGAATCCGGAGAGCATTCTCGACTCCATCGACCGGATGATCGCCGAGCGCCTGGCGCGGCAGACCGGCGGGCGCGCCTTCTTCTTCGGCTCCAAGGCCGAGCTGCGGCGGATCTACACCGCGATCGTGGCCGATCTCTCCAACCAGTACCTGCTGGCCTACGCCATGTCGCGACCCCTGACCGCCGCCGACCTCGGCGAGATCCGGGTCGAGGTCAGCGATCCCAAGCTGTCGGTGCGCACGGTTCTGGGACGAAGCGTGCGCGCCAACTAGGTCGCGCCGCTCACCTGGGCCGAGCCGCCCGAAGGCTTGCGGGCTAGCCGCCGCGCGGTCCGATGGGGCAGCTGTTCGGCAGCTCCATCAGGTGCAGCCCGATCCCCTCGTCGATGGCCCGGGTGACGCGCTCGCTATCGGCCCGCACCCACATTTCGACCGTCGCGGAGGTCGTGGCCGCGAAGCAGTGGCCGCCGAAAGGGTGGAAGTCGGATCCGGTGAGCATGGTGTGGACGTGAGGGAAGGGCTCGCCGTCGTACCACGAGAGGCTGCCGGTCATCCCCACGAGCTCGTACTCGCCCTCGAAGCGGCGCTCGACATAGCGCTTCTCGCCGAGCTGGTAGTAGCCCATGTGCGGGTCGGTGACCGCGCCCAGCCCGGCGACGAAGCCGCAGCCGATCTTCTCCCTCTCCATCAGCTCGGAGAGGCCGCCGCGGATCTCTTCGCCGCGCGACAGCCGCACCAGGAATCCGCCGTCCATCTGTTGGTAGTTCATCTGCTCTAGTCTCCATTCTCGAGCGCCGGCAGGGCGACCGGTGGCACGCCCTCGGCCTCGAGCCGATCGTTGAGTGCCGGCACCGTCTCGTTCAGGAAGGTCGCGATCTCGGCGACCCTCTCGTCGTACTCCTCACGCAGCTCGGCCAGCAGCTCGAGCTGCGCCGCGGTCGGAGCCGAGAACTGGCCGTCGACGTTGCGCCGCAGGTCGGAGATCCGCTCGCTGATCCGCGGCCCCTGGCTCCAGAACGGCTTGCTCTCGGCCCGCGCGAGCCCGGCGAGCAGCTCCTTCGCCGCCTCGTCGTGCGCCTTCCAGGCCTCCTCGAGCTCCGCCGGCAGCTCGGTCTCCATGGCCTCGATCGTCGCTCGACGCGCCGCGAGCTGGGCGGCGACGGCGTCGAGGCCGCGGAGCCGGTCGGCGAGCCTCGACTCCATCTCGGTCAGCTCGACGGCGGCCTCGAACTGGGCCTCGAGCGCCGCGGTCGAGGCGCCGACCAGCGGGTCGACCCGGACTTCGATCGGCGTCTCGTAGCTCTCGCCGTCGACCGTCAGCCGGGCGGTGTAATCGCCCGGCAGGGCACTCGGTCCGCGCGGGCCGCCGAAAAACTCGACGAAGGCGGGATCGGGCGGACGGCGGCGTCGCGCCGGGTCGAGCGTCAGATCCCAGTGGGTTCGGTTGAGCCCGGCCTCCTTGGGCAGCTTGTCGGCGTCGAGCGTGCGGATCACCTCGCCCGAGGCGTCGCGAATCTCGAGCTCGATGCGGCTCACCGTCTTGTCCGGCGCTTCGGCCTCGCCGGCGCTCTCGTCGCCGGACGTCTCGTCCGATGCCGTCGGTTCGTCGAGCTTTTCCCTCAGGTAGTAGGTGATGAGCGCGCCGGGCTCCGGGTTGGGCGCCCGGTGGCGCTTGTCGCCGAGACCGTAGCGCGTGAAGCGGGTCGGGAAGCGGAGCGCCGGCCGCACCTCGAACAGGTGCGCCGGTTGGGCGGCGATCTCGGCGCTCCAGCGCTGCAGGGGAGCCGCGTCGTCGAAGACCCAGATGGCGCGTCCGTGGGTGCCGAGGATGAGGTCGTTGTCGCGGGGGTGGATCAGGATGTCGTGAACCGAGACGGTCGGCAGGTTGCCGAGGTGGTGCCGCGTCCAGGTCGCTCCGGCGTCGTACGAGGCGT
>JAHEKO010000294.1 GCA_024638355.1 Acidobacteriota bacterium | reverse complement strand
GGCGCACTCGCCACTACGCGTTCGGCCACCTCGATCACGTAGTCGATGTGGCTCTTGGTGTAGACGCGGCGCGGAATGGCGAGCCGGAGCAGCTCGAGAGGAGCGGTCGCCGCTCCGCCGCTCGCCTTGCCGCCGCCGAACATGAGCGTGCCGATCTCGACTCCGCGCACGCCGCCCTCGACGTAGAACGAGCAGGCGAGGGCCTGCGCCGGAAACTCCGCGGGCGGAATGTGCGGCAGGAAGGCCCCGGCGTCGACGTAGATCGCGTGACCGCCGGGCGGCTGAACGATCGGCATGCCGGCCTTCACCAGGCCTTCGCCGAGGTAGCGCACCGAGGCCAGGCGGTAGCGTAGGTAGTCTTCGCTCACCACCTCGCGCAAGCCGACGGCGATCGCTTCCAGATCGCGGCCGGCGAGGCCGCCATAGGTGGGGAAGCCCTCGGTGAGAATCAGGAGCTCCCGCTCCTGCTCGGCCAGATGGTTGTCGTTGGTGCCGAGAAAGCCGCCGATGTTGGCGAGACCGTCCTTCTTGGCGCTGAAGGTGGCGCCGTCGGCCAGGGAAAAGACGCGGCGCGCGATCGATTCGACCGATTCGTCGGCAAAGCCGGGCTCGCGCAGCTTGATGAAGTAGGCGTTCTCGGCGAAACGGCAGGCGTCGAGGTAGAAGGGCACCCCGCATCGCCGGCTGAGCTCGCTCGCGGCGGTGAGGTTCTCCAGCGACGCCGGCTGACCGCCGCCCGAGTTGTTGGTGATGGTGGCGATGACGCAGGCGACCCGCCCGGCATACTCGGCCAGCTTCCGCTCGAGCGCCTCGAGGTCGAAGTTGCCCTTGAATGGATGCTCGGTCGCCGGCTCGAGCGCCTCGGGCGTCGGCAGGTCGATCGCCTTCCCACCGGCGAACTCGACGTTGGCGCGGGTGGTGTCGAAATGCGTGTTGCTGATCACCACCCGATCTCGCACCCCCAGGCAGCTGAACAGGATGCGCTCTGCCGCCCGGCCCTGGTGGGTCGGGATGATGTGGTCGAAGCCGGTCAGCTCGCGAATCCGGTCGCGGAAGCGGTACCAGGAGTCGGCGCCAGCGTACGATTCGTCGCCGCGCATCAGTCCCGCCCACTGCTCCGACGACATCGCGCCGGTGCCCGAGTCGGTGAGCAGATCGATCATGATGTCGCGCGCCGGGATGCGGAAGAGGTTCCAGTCCGCGCGCTCGAGGATCTCCTCGCGCTCTTCGCGGCTGGTCATGCGCAGCGGCTCGACCGCCTTGATGCGGAAAGGCTCGACGATGGTACTCATGCGCGCAGCCTCTCGACCAGGTAGATCAGCTTGGGAAAGGCATCGCGGATCTCGCCGGGGTCGAGCCGCACGGGCGGCGGCAGCCGGAACACCCGATTGCGGTAGGCCGAGAGGGTCAGGAGCGCCTCGCGCTCGCGGTGGTCGATCTCGAGACCGATCGTCTGGCGAGCGCTGGTCCGGGCGCGGCGGCACGAGAAGCGGCGGTCCTCCCACCCGCGATGAAGCTCGGGTCCGACGCAATCGAGCGACTCCTCGGACAGCAGGTCGAGAATGTCGGTGAACTGGAGGGTGCGCGGAATCTCGATCGCGTCGCGGTGGATGTCGAGCTCCGCCGGCGGCGACTCGAGCATCGCGCCGATCGTCGCCGGGAAGAGCCCGCGCGCCGGCTCGAGCCTCTGGAAGGCGAAGATCTCGGCGGCCCGCAGCCCCAGCTCGAGCGACTCGAGAAGAGGCGCCAGGTCGTCTCCGGCGGTCTCGAAGGCGAGTGCGGCGCCCTGCCAAAGGCGTGCCGCTTCCTCTTCGGCGTCCAGGGTTACAGCGGCGTCGATCTTGTTCATAAGCTACTACCCCTCGAACTCCATTGACGCACGCCGGTGGTGCCGGCGGCCACACCCGGAGAGGTGGTTTGGCGGCGCCGGAGCGCTCTTCGGGTGGCTCGGCGGAAGCTACCCGAACGGAGAGTCGCACCTGTGTCTCGGTCCGGCTGAGCTCCGATCGCACGTCCGTCGGCCTGGCAAGGGCGCGTCCGGCGATCCGGTGCAACGGTTGGGCGTCCGTGGCCTACCTCGGGGGGTGTTGCAGAGGCACCCGGCACAGGAGTAGGGACGTAAGCAGTGGCGATCCTTTCCGTGTTGGACCTACTCGCCTCCGCAGGCGGAAAGCTTCGACCCCGCCGAGGGGCGGGTATGCTGGGGCCGCGAAGGGACTGGAATGGTCGAGGCAGAGGCGCCGGATCCGGACGCTGAGGCTGCCGGTCGGAGCGTCCGGCAATGAAGCTCGGCGGCGACGATAGCTCGAGCGGACGGTTCGCGCTCGAGCTGGCGGCCGGACGCGAGGGCGTTCCCAGGCTGTGGCGGCGACGCAACGCCGCCTGGCAGATCCGGCTGCGCTGGACGGTAGCGCCGCTGATGATCGCCGGCGCGCTCTGGGGCCGTTGGCTGGGGTTCGAGTTCCCGCTGGTGCCGATCGTTGCGATCGCCGCCGCCACGTTCCTCTACAACGCCGTGTTCGCCCTCCTGCTGCGGCGATTCCGGGTCCGGCACAGCGACGACCTCGGCTTCGATCGTCTGCTCGCAAACAGCGGCGTGACTCTCGACTATGCGGCCGTGTTCCTGCTGATCTACTTCACGGGTGGCGTCGTCAGTCCGCTGGGGATCTTCCTCATCTTCCACGTCATCATCGTCGCGATCCAGTTCACCGCCGGCGTCGCCTACGCCGTGGCGGGCGTAGCGGCAGGAGGGCTGTGGCTCTTCCTCGCCGGCCAGACCGCCGGCTGGCTCGACTGCCCGCCGATCGGCTTTCGCGGCAGCTCGCTCGATTATCTGGCCCAGCCCACCCTGGTGGCCGTCACGCTCCTCTTTTTCACCGCCACGCTTTTCATCACCGCGGGAATCGTGAGCCGAATCGTCGACCGACTGCGCTCGCGCGTGGGCGACCTGGCCGACGCCACGTCGCGCCTCGCCCGGGCCAACGATCGCTTGCACGGCCTCTATCGCATGCTCTCGGCGATTGGCGCCGAGAAGCACATGCAGCCGCTGCTTGCGGCGGTCACCGACGAGCTGGCGGAGGTCGTCGAGGTGCCCGCGGTCGCCGTCAAGCTGCTCACCGAGGACGGTCTGGCGTTGCGCTACGTGGCGGTCAACGGCCTTCCCCGGGAGTTCGTCGACTCGGTCCAGATCCAGCTCGAGGAGAGCGCCGTCAACCGGCGCGTCATCGAGGGCGGCTCGCTCGCCGAGTCGAGCGCGGGCGGCTACGGCCGTTCCCCACTCGGCCCGCATCTCGAGGATCGTGGGTTCCGCTGGGCGGTGCTGGCCCCACTCAAGGTCGGCGAGCGGGTGATCGGCACCCTCGGCTTCTACGATCGAGCGGCTCGTGAGCTCGACGAGGACGACCGCTCCTTCCTGCAACTCGCCGCCGAGCTGGTGGCGATCGCCATCGATCACGCCCAGGCATACGAGCAGATTCAGGGCATCATGCGCGAGCGCGCCGACTTCATGCTCGAGGTGGCCCACAATCTGCGCGCGCCGCTGGGCGCCAGCCTCGGCCTGGTCTCGCTTCTGCTCGACGGCATGCTGGGCGAGCTCAACTCCGAGCAGCGCGACCATCTCGGGCGCGTCCAGGGGCGCCTCAGCTCGCTCAACGAGACCATCGGCGAGCTACTCGCCATCGCGCGAACCCGGGACCGCAGCCGCGAGATCGAGGACGTCGTCGTCGACCTGGCCGAGCTGGCGAGGCGGACGCAGGCTCTCTTCGAGCGCCAAGCCGAGGCGAAGAACCTGAGATTCCTGGTGTCGGTGGACGAGGGCTTGCCGCCGGTGGAGAGCGGGGTCGGGATCCTCGATCAGATCATGGAGAATCTGGTCTCCAACAGCATCAAGTACACGCCCGAGGGCGGCTCGGTCGACGTTCGCCTGGAGCGCGACGGCGGGGAAGCGGTCCGGATCTCGGTGAGCGACACCGGGATCGGGATTCCGGAGTCCGAGCAGGGCCGCCTGTTCAAGGACTTCTTCCGAGCCTCCAACGCTCGGGCCACCACCGCTTATGGAACCGGATTGGGGCTGGTCTTCGTTCAACAGGCGGTCGCGCGCCAGGGTGGCACGCTGGAGCTCGACAGCACCGAGGGCGAGGGTACGGCGGTCACCGTGACCCTACCGACCAGGGGCACCTCGCGGACCGCCAGCCAGGCCGAATCCCGCTAGCCTGGGCTAGGCCGGCGAAGCCTCTTCCAGGGCGACCCTGATCACGGCGAGCAGGCGCTCTTTGTCGAGCGGTTTCTGGAAGATGCCGGCCAGACCGAGCGCCGAGTAGTCCGCGGTCATGTTCAGGTTGTCGCCGACGGAGCTCAGCATGAAGATCGGCACGTCGTTGCCGATCAGCTTGAGCTTCTGCACGAAACCGGTGCCGGCGTCGACCTCTTCCATCATCAGGTCGAGAATGATGAGGTCCGGCCGGGTTTCCCGATAGACACGGAGGCCCTCCTCGGCGCTCGCGGCATCGACGTACCGGAAGCCCTCGCTCTCGAGGACGATCCGCAGAAACGACAGGACGTCGGGATCGTCGTCGACGCACAGGATCAGGGGTTTGTCAGCACTCATCTCTAACCTCGCGATGGGTAGGGGGTATCTCCTCGAGTCGGCCGAAGCGTAGCGCCGATGACAGATAGGACGCGGCGGCCCTCAGATTCTCTTTCGCTCCCGAGCTCAGCTCTTCTTCGAGCTCGTCGAAGCGGTAGCCCCGGACGCCCACCAACCAGGCCTCCGGAAGGCGGTCAAAGAGCCGCTCGGTGAGCGACAACAGAGCCGCCGGCGACACGCTGTGCGACGAGAAGCTCAGAACGGAGCTCGCGGGATGGAGGCGGCGGCACGAGAACGGCTCGGGACCGCGGCGGTCGGCGTCGATGAAGACCACCCGGTCGTGGCGGGCGATCTCGGCGGTGTCCTCGATCTGTAGCTGGTAGTCCGTATCGACGGTTACGCCCTCGATCGAGCCGCCGTCGACGAGGCGCGCCAGGGCGGGGCCGAGCCCGTCGTCCTGGCGACCCGGGTTGCCCCAGCCCAGCAGCAGCGTCTTCGCGGGGCTGCTCACGGCCGGCTCCTGGACGCCACCACCTCACCTCCGGCATCGATCAGGCTCACCTCGAGCGGCATCTGGCCGAGGGCGTGGGTGGCGCACGACAGGCAGGGGTCGTACGCCCTCACACCGACCTCGATGTTGTTGAGCAGGCCCTCGGTGATCTCGGGAACACCGGAGATGTGGTCCTGGGCGATCTTGCGCACCGCGCTGTTCATCGCTTCGTTGTTGCAGGTGGTCGAGACGATCAGGTTCGCCATCGTCACCTGGTCGTTCTCGT
>JAHEKO010000293.1 GCA_024638355.1 Acidobacteriota bacterium | reverse complement strand
GGTACGGAGAGGTCGGTCCAGACGAGGACTGTGACCACGATCGGGTCCCCGGATAGGGTGACGTTCTTGAGATGAATTGTCGTCACCTCGGCCTTGCGCGGATTCGCGAGCTTCTTCAGATCGACCTCGAAATAGGGCAGGAGAACCAGCTCCGAAGGCACGACATCGATGGTGCAGAGCTCGGCACGCACCGGCGCGACCAGGCAGGCGGAGAGAGCGAGCAGTGCGAGAATGAGCTTCGGCGTCAACCTCATGGTGGATCTCCTTTGTCGGGTCCTGGCCCGGCTGCCGGGCCGGCAACTCGTCTGCGGCGTGCTGCGGCGCTGTTCGCGAAACGGTACCAGACCGCGGATGCCGGCCATCTCCGGCGCCCGCTTCGCTGCGCAGGCGGCGGCGACGTCGCGGGCGAAGCCGAGAACTTCGGCGTGAACCGCTCGTAGAGAGGATCGAGCCACGATCGACCGTCCGAGCCCTCGCCGTCGGCGTCGGGAAAGGAGACCTGGATGAGCGGAGCAGCCCTTCTGAAACACCACCTCTACTGGGGCCTTGGCCTGGGAGCCGCGGTCGCGCTGGCGATTCAGATCCTGACCTGGCTCGGACTGGGGCTGTCGAATCTCACCTGGCTCCTGCCGTGGGTGCTGGTCGTCATCTTCGCGCTGCTGGCCGGACGGTCGCTCGGCCGGCGCCTGGGCTCGCGACCGCGCTTTCTCGAGGCCCTGCTGCTGCTCCTGGTGATGATCCTCGTCGGGCGCCTCATCTACCAGACCTACATGTGGGTCTATATCAACTACGTCGACCCGTCCTGGGTCGACACGGTCGCGGAGGTCTGGAGCGGCCAGCTCGCGGAAGCGGGTGCTACCGCGGCGGAGATCGACGACAGAATCAGCAACTTCCGCAGGCAGTGGCAGACCGACTTCGTCTTCACGCTCGGGCTCGTCGCCTACACGCTGCCCGAGATCGTCCTCGGGCTCCTGGCGATGATCCTCGGCGTCGTGCAGCCCTGGAAGAAGCGCGCCGGGGAGGACGCCGGCTAGTCCGCCGCCCGCACCGCCCGTATCTCGGCCACGCCTTCGAGCCAGGTCTCGCCGCCGTCGTAGCTGCGATCCTTGCGCCAGCTCCAGCCGGCGGCGCCGATGTCGTAGAACGTGTTGCGATCCACGAACTCGCCGTTCGGATCGCTCCCCTCGCCGCCGATCATCACCATGGTGTCGCCGACCTTCTCGGCCTCGAAGTACTTCCAGGCCAGGTTGCCCGACTGGAGCCAGCGGTTGTCCCACTTGCGAGTCCGGGGGTTGAACGAGCGGATGTTGAAGCCCCGGAAGGTGCCGCCGCCGGGTGGATTCGACGTCCAATCGTCGCGGATCGCCCAGCCGCCAAGATCCCAGCGACCGACCCACTTCGCCTGAGCCGGCGGCCCGAGCTTGCCGTCGGGACCCATCGACCGGACGGTGCAATCCCAGGTGCCGATCAGGAAGGCGAACTGGTCGGTCTCGGGCGGAGCGTCGGGATGACGGCCGGCGGCGGCGAGCGCCACCGTGCACAGAAGAGCACCCAGGAAAGCGCAGAGAGATCGAATCACGGAGAACTCCTTTCCAGCCGAGATACGGAATTCCGGGCCCGGAGTTCCCGAGCGCGAAGTCGCGCCTCGCCGTCCGAACGCGCGACGGCCGGGGTCGGCGTGGCGCCGCTCCCCGGCCGGTCCTGCCCTGCGCGGGCGTTACTGCGTCGCGGCGTCGACCGCGTTCGACAGGCCGCGCTCGAACTCCTTGTAGGCCACCTGCAGGTCCTGCCATGCTTTCGAGGCGCCGCGGCTCGCCTCTTCCCAGGCCTCGCCGCCGCTCTCCTTGAGCCGCTCGAGCTGTTCCTGGGCCTCGTCGCGCTTGCTCTCCACGGTGTCGAGCAGCGAGCCCACCTCGATCTCGGCCTCGGTCTTCTGCTTGGCGAACTTCGCCCGCGCCAGCTCGAGGCGTGCGTTCAGGCGCTTGATCTCGGTGTCGATGCGGCGCTCTAGATCGGTGTTCTTGGTCGTCATGGTGTCTCCTTTCAATTGGTTTCAGGTTCGGTGTCGTTCCTCTCCGCTCGCCGGAGCCGATCAAGCCGCCTGTTCGTCCGCATGGGAATCCGCCAGGGGCGGCTGCACGGCCTCGGTGAGGGTCATTCCGCCGCGAATGCCGAAGTCCAGTGTCCGGATCGGGAACGGAATGCTGATGTCGTTGTCGTCGAACGCCCGCTTGATGCGCTCGATCGCTTCGCTCCGGGCTTTCAGATATTGGACTTGGCGCTCGAACGGAATCCAGAAGCGAATCACGAAGTTGATCGAGCTCGAGCCGAAATCGCCGTAGAACAGCTCAACGTCGGTGTCGGGCGACCGGTTCGGAATCTCGCTCACCGCCTCGGTCGCGACCTTCCGCGCTCTCGCCAGATCGTCGCCATACGAGACGCCGACCTCCACGTCGACGCGGCGCCGACCCAGCATTGTGTAGTTGACCAGCGGCGATTCCAGGATGTCCTTGTTGGGGACCAGGACGATCTGTCCGGTCGGCGTTTCCAGCCGCGTCACGCGCAGGTCGATGCGCTCCACGACGCCGAAATGATCCGCCGTCTCGATGAGGTCGCCCTCTCTATAGGGGCGCCGTAGTGAAATCAGCGTTCCGGAGAGGAAGCTCGCGGTCATGTTCTGGGCGGCAAAACCGACGGCCAGACCGATGACGCCGGCACCGGCGAGCAGCGACGTCACCGTCTTGTCGAGCTTGAGGACGCCGAGAGCGATGAAGAGGCCGGCGCCGAGAACGATCAGCGAGGTAAAGGTACCCAGCAGACGCGCGATCGTATTGCGAGCCTTCGCTCGTCGAGCCAGGCGCTCCACCAGTTTTCGCGCGAAGTGGGCGGTGGCCCACGACACGACCACGAGTGCGATCGCGACCACCAGATTGGGTAGAAGGGCGATGAAGGTATCGCCCCAGGTCTCCAACTTGGTGCCGACGGGCTCGAGAGTGTCCTGTATCTGCATCGTGCCCCCTTCCGGGTTCTTGTCCGTAGAAATCATGTAGAATCAAATTGCTTCCAATCAAAAAGTTCGTACAATAATGATATTGGTTGCAGCGGTCAAGAAAACGATCTCCCGGGAGCCCTGATGACACCAGACCCACCGGCCGGAAACCCGGCTCAGAACCAGGCCGTGCGTCGCGATTTGCTGCTCCTGCGCGCGGTGCGCCGGATCATGCAGGCTTTCGACGTCCACTCGCGAAGGCTGGCGGCGAGCGCCGAGATCACCCTCCCCCAGCTCCTGTGCCTGACGGCCGTCGTCGCCGAGGAGGGCATGACCTCACGCCGGATCGCCGGCGAGATCTTCGCCAGCGCCAGCACCCTGGTGGGCGTTCTCGACCGGCTCGAGGCCAAGGAGCTGATCGACCGGGTGCGCGATCCGCGCGATCGGCGGCAGGTGCACATCATGCCGACCGCGGCCGGCCGGCGCTTCATCGCCTCGGCGCCGTCGCCCTTCGGCGAAACGTTCGACGCGGCATTCGCCGAACTCTCCGAAGAGCGTCAGGTCGAGCTGATCGAGAGCCTGGCCTTGATGGCCGACCTGATGGGCGGCGGTGGCGCTCTGGAGCCCGAATCGACTCGCGGCTAGCGGCCGAGGGTCGTCAGGCGCCAGCCGACCGCGGGCGTCGGTGCATCCTCGAAGTAGCTTTGCCTGCTAATCGGTATCGGCCTCGATGACTCAGACGGGCAACTCTTCGGTCGCGAACGCCGCACGAACTTCCTCATGCGGAGGCCGTATCTCCTGGAAGCGAGCCTGATCGCATGGGATTCCTCCGACAGATCCTCAAGCTCATCGCCATAGGCCTCGTCGGCTACCTGCTGATCGCACTAGGGCAGGTCCTCGTGCTCGAGGTGCTCTTGAAGGGGCAGACGGCTCCCGACTCGCCATCGCAGGTCCTGGCGCTGGCCGCGCTGGGGACCGTCTTGTCGGGACTGGCCGGTGGTTACGTTGCAGCGCGGTTGGGCGGAGATCGGCCTCTCCGCCACACCCTGGCCGTTCTGGTCTTCCTCTCCCTGGACGGCATCTTCGTGATCGTCGAAAACGTCGGTGGACATCCGCTGTGGTACGAGCTGTCCGGCTTGGCGACGCTCATGCTCGCCACCGCGGCCGGCGGTTGGCTGCGCAAAGTGCAACGCGATAGGGAAGCACACCACTCACGCACGGGAGCTCGCTCTCCTGCTCTATTGGAGTGACCGGAAGGAGATCGACGATGCAAACCACTATCAGCCGGCGAGCGGTACTCGGAGCTCCACTCTCCGCCGCCGCCCTCCTGGCGCTCCCTTCGGCCTCGCGCGCTGCAGGCTCCGAGGCCTCGCTCTGGCCCGGGTTTCCCGCGCAGGATCCGGAGCGGGTGTACGAAACCGTCCTCTACGCCCACACCGATATCGAGAGGGTGCGCGCGCTGGTCGAGGCGAGTCCGGCTCTGGCCAACGCCGCGATGGACTGGGGCTTTGGCGACTGGGAGACGGCCATCGGAGCCGCTTCACACATGGGCCGTCGCGACATGGCCGAGCTGCTGCTGGCCCACGGCGCCCGCCCCGACGTCTTCACCTACGCCATGACGGGGAACCTGCCGGCCGTCCGGGCGCTCGTGGAGGCCCTACCGGGGATCCAGACCACCACGGGGCCACACGGAATCACCCTGCTGGCCCATGCCAAGGCCGGCAAGGAAGACGCCCGGCCGGTCGTCGACTACCTGGAGTCGCTCGGTGACGCCGATCCCCGACAGGAATCGGCGCCGCTGCCGCTGCCCGCCGCGGCCTATGTAGGAGAGTACGCGTGGAGCGCTGCGGCGTCGGACCGGGTGGACATCGAGGAACGGCGGGGCATGCTCGCCCTGCGCCGTGGCGAGGGTTTCGGTCGCACTCTCTTCCACCTCGGTGACCACGAGTTCCACCCGACAGGAGCTCGCTCAGTCCGAGTGAGATTCGAGGTCGCCGGCGATCTGGTGACGGCGCTCACGGTCCACGATCCCGAACCGATCCTCTCGGCCCGACGGATCGAGAGCTGAGCCGTCCAAGGAGTCGAGCGCGGCAAGGCCTCGTGGCGTGCCTTGTGCGACCGTTCCTTTCGGCTGCCTCTTACTAGTTGGCCGACGACGCCAGCAGCCCGAACTCGGCCAGGCTGAGAGACGCTGGTGGCGAGGACGCTGGCGGATACGAGCGCCCTCGAAGCACGAGCAGCCCGGCTTGCATGGGCTCCACCCCGCCGGGTGGCGACTTGGGGGCCGTTCAGGTGTATACGCAAGAAACGAACAGCCCCGAAAAGGGCACGGCGTAGGCGAAAGCCGGCTCCGCAAAGCCACGGATCCTCACT
>JAHEKO010000292.1 GCA_024638355.1 Acidobacteriota bacterium | reverse complement strand
CGGTCGCGGCCGCCCAGCGCGAGCACCGCCAGATCTACCCGCGCCCCGGCTGGGTCGAGCACGACGCCGACGAGATCTGGCGCAATCAGCTCGCTGTCGCCGAAGACGCGCTCGCCGAGTCGGGCCTCGCCCGCGACCGGATCGCCGCAATCGGCATCACCAACCAGCGCGAGACGGTGGTGGTCTGGGACCGCGCGAGCGGCGAGCCGATCGGCCACGCCATCGTCTGGCAGGATCGCCGGACTTCGGACGCCTGCGCCGCCTTCAAGAGGCGGGGGCTCGAGGACGACGTCTACCGCCGCACCGGGCTACGGCTCGACCCATACTTCAGCGGCACCAAGTTGAGCTGGATTCTCGACCGGGTCGAGGGCGTGCGCGAGCGCGCCCTGGCGGGCGAGCTCTGCTTCGGCACGATCGACTCGTGGCTGATCTGGAAGCTCAGCGGCGGAGCTCGCCACGTGACCGACGCCAGCAACGCCTCGCGCACCCTGCTCTACGATCTGCACCGCGACGGCTGGTCGGAGAGCCTGCTCGATCTGTTCGGGGTCCCGGCGCCCATGTTGCCGGAGATCGTCGACTCGAGCGGCGTTGCGGCCGAGGCGGCGGTCGGCTCCCTGGCCGGAATTCCGATCGCCGGCATCGCCGGCGATCAGCAGGCGGCGCTCTTCGGACAAGCCTGCTTCACCCCCGGCTCGGCCAAGAACACCTACGGCACGGGCTGCTTCCTGCTGCTCCACACCGGCAGCGAGCCGAAGTTCTCTCCGGGCCTGCTGTCGACCGTCGCCTGGCGGATCGACGGCAAGCTCGAGTACGCGCTCGAGGGCGCCGTCTTCGTCGGCGGCGCGGTCATCCAGTGGCTCCGCGACGAGCTGCGGATGATCGAGAGCTCCGACCAGGTCAACGAGTACGCGGCCGAGGTCGCCGATTCGCACGGCGCCTACCTGGTGCCCGCCTTCACCGGGCTGGGCGCGCCGCACTGGGACCCATTCGCGCGCGGCGCGCTCGTCGGGCTCACCCGCGGCGTCAACCGCGCGCACATCTGCCGGGCGGCCCTCGAGAGCATCGCCCTGCAGAGCGCCGACCTGATCGCCTTGATGGCCCAGACGGGGGTGGAGCTCAAGGAGCTGCGCGTGGACGGCGGCGCCGCCCGCAGCGACCTTCTGCTGCAGATCCAGGCCGATCTGCTTCAGGCCGAAGTCGTGCGGCCGCGGGTGATCGAGACCACCGCGCTCGGCGCCGGCTACCTGGCCGGCCGCGCTACCGGCCTCTGGAGCGACCGGCAGGAGATCGCCGACGGCTGGGCGATCGAAAGCCGCTTCACGCCGCGGCGCGCGGCCGACGAGGCGGCGGAGCTGCTCGCCGGCTGGCACCGCGCCGTGGAGCGCGCCAAGGGGTGGATCGAGCCCGAATGAAGCGTCGCGGATGAGCCGCCCGAGATGAACCGGGAGACCGCACTCGATCGCATCCGCTCCGGCGAGACCTTCGACATCCTCATTTGCGGCGGCGGCGCCACCGGCCTGGGCGCCGCGGTCGACGCCGCGGCGCGCGGCCACTCGGTCTGTTTGATCGAGCAGGCCGACTTCGCCAACGGCACCTCGAGCCGCAGCACGAAGCTGATTCACGGCGGCGTGCGCTACCTGCGCCAGGGTCAGATCTCGCTGGTCACCGGAGCGCTGCGCGAGCGCGAGCGCCTGATCCACAACGCCCCCCACCTGGTCTGCTCGGTCCCGTTCGTGATTCCCGCCTACCGCTGGTGGCAGCGCGCCTACTACGGCACGGGGCTCAAGGTGTACGAGAAGCTGGGCGGCCACGACAGCTTCGACCCGTCGAAGATCCTGAGCCGGCGTGAGCTGATCGAGCTCCTGCCCACCGTCGAGCGGGAGTCGCTGCGCGGCGGCGTCCTCTACCACGACGGACAGTTCGACGACGCGCGGCTGGCGATCGTCCTGGCCCAGACCGCCAGCGACCACGGCGCCGCGGTGGTCAACCGGGTGCGCTGCGTGGGAGTCACGAAGACCGAGCGCGGCCGCCTGGCGGGACTGCTCGCGCGCGACGAGGAGAGCGGCGCCGAGCTCGAGATCGGAGCGCGCACGGTGATCAACGCCACCGGCCCGTTCACCGACGGCATCCGACGGCGCGACGATCCCCGAGCGCCGCTCCTGGTCCGCCCGAGCCAGGGCGTGCATGTCGTCCTGCCCCGCGAGTTCCTGCCCGGCGATCACGCCATGCTGATTCCGCGCACCGACGACGGCCGCGTCATCTTCGCCGTTCCCTGGCACGGGCGCGTGGTCGCCGGCACGACCGATACGCCGGTCGAAGAGGCCTCGCTCGAGCCGCGGGCGCTACCCGAGGAGTTCGACTTCCTGCTCGGCCATCTCGGGCGCTACCTGTCGTGCGACCCGCGGCCGGCCGACGTCCTCAGCGTGTTCGCTGGGCTCCGCCCGCTGGTCAAGGGGGAGACGGGCACGAGCACGGCGTCCCTGTCGCGCGACCACCTGATCACGGTCTCCGACTCGGGCCTGATCACCATCGCCGGCGGCAAGTGGACCACCTACCGCAAGATGGGCGAGGACGTGGTCGATCGCGCCGAGGAGCTCGGAGGGCTGACCCGACGCGCCTGTCCGACGGCGGACCTGCCCCTCCACGGCTCCGAGGAGATCTCGTGCAATCTGACCACCGAGATCGACGCCTACGGCTCGGACTCCCGGAGGATCGAGGCGCTGATCGCCGCCGAGCCGGAGCTCGCCGACTACATCGACCGGCGCCTCGACCTGCAGAAGGCCGAGGTCGTCTGGTTCGCCCGCGACGAGATGGCGCGCACGGTCGACGACGTCCTGTCGCGGCGCTGCCGGGCGCTGATCCTCGACGCCGCGGCGGCGATCGACGCGGCGCCGGCGGTGGCCGCGATCCTCGCGCGCGAGCTGGGCTGGAGCGAGGAGCGTGAGCAAGCCGAGATCGAGGCGTTCAACGGAATCGCCCGCGGCTATCTCGGCTCGAGCTACGCCCGATGAGCCGTTCGCGAGTCGGCGCCGGGTAGCGGGTGGGCTTGGTTCGCCCGGGGCGGTAGAGAGGCAGCGCGGGAGGGCTCCCGCCGGCGCCGACCCCGTTTGCCTCCGCCAGCAGCTCAAGCTACGCTCTTTCGTCATGCGTTCCAAGCTCAGTGCGACCGGCTTTCTCATCGGTGCGGCGATCGTGGCCTCGTCCGCGCTTCCTCCAATTGCGACTGCTGAAGAGACCGTCGACCCGTCGCTCCTCGCGGCGTTGGAGTGGCGCTTCGTCGGTCCCTATCGCGGCGGCCGCGTGACCACGGTCGCCGGTGTGCCGTCGAACAACCAGCTGTACTACATGGGCGCGACCGGCGGCGGCGTGTGGAAGACGGAGAACGCGGGGCTGACCTGGGAGAACATCTCCGACGAGCACTTCAACGTCGGAACGATCGGCGCGATCGCCGTAGCTCCCTCGGATCCCAACGTGATCTACGTCGGCACCGGCGAGAAGTCGATCCGTGGCGTGACGACCAGCCACGGCGACGGCGTCTACAAGTCGACCGACGCCGGCAAGAGCTGGACGCATGTCGGCCTACCCGAGGCGGGCCAGATCGCACGCATAAAGATCCACCCCGAGAATCCGGATCTGGCCTACGTCGCGGTGCAGGGGCAGATCTGGGGACCGAGCGAAGAGCGCGGCGTCTACCGCACGGCGGATGGCGGCCAGGGCTGGCAACAGGTGCTGAAGGTGGACGCCGAGACCGGCGCTACAGATCTGCGCATGGACCCCACCAACCCGCGCATCCTCTACGCCGCCATGTGGGAGCACGGCCGCAAGCCGTGGTACGTGAAGTCGGGCGGCACCGCCGGCGGCATCTTCAAATCGACCGACGGCGGCGATACCTGGAAAAAGCTCACCCGCGGCCTGCCCGAGCTGATCGGCAAGATCGGAGTGGACGTCTGCGCGAGCAACCCGAGTCGCCTCTACGCCATCGTCGAAGCGATGCCGGGCGAGGGCGGCCTCTACCGCAGCGACGACGCCGGCGAGAGCTGGGAGCTCAAGAACGGCAAACGTATTCTGTGGACGCGCTCCTGGTACTACATGCACATCGCCGCCGATCCGGTGAACGACGACATCGTCTACGTGCTCAACGCGCCCTTCATGAAGTCGATCGATGGCGGGGCGACCTTCGAGAAGAAGCGCACGCCACACGGCGATCATCACGACCACTGGATCAACCCGAACGACAACCAGAACATGATCAACGCGAACGACGGCGGCGCGACGATCACCTTCGACGGCGGCGAATCCTGGTCGAGCCTGATGAACCAGCCGACGGCGCAGTTCTATCGGGTGAACACGGACAATCTGTTTCCCTACCGCATCTACGGTGGCCAGCAGGACAACTCGACGGTCGCGATCCTCAGCGAGACCTACGACGGCGGCATCGGCAACGACGACTTCTTCTCCGTCGGCGGCGGCGAGAGCGCGCACATCGCCTTCGACCCGGACGATCCGAGGCTGGTCTACGCGACGACCATCAACGGCACGCTGACCGAGTACGACGCCGACACCGAGCGCGTGCGCGAGATCAAGCCCTATCCGGAGTTCGTCTTCGGAATGCAGTCGAAGGATCTACGCTACCGGACCAATTGGAACGCGCCGGTGACGGCGTCGCCGCAGGATCCCAGCGTCGTCTACTACGGCACCCAGAAGCTCCTCCGAACCCGGGATCGCGGCGTCACTTTCGAAGAGATCAGCTCCGACCTGACCAAGAACGAAGAAGACAAGCAGGGGCTGAACGGCGGGCCGATCACCGCGGAGAACGTCGGGGCCGAGTTCTACGGCACGATCCTCACGATCACCGCTTCACCGCACGCCTACGGCACGATCTGGGTCGGCAGCGACGACGGCTTGATTCACGTGACCCGTGACGATGGCGAGACCTGGGCCGACGTCACTCCCGGCGACCTCGGCGGCGCGATGGTCAACGCCATCGACGTCAGCAATCACGAGCCGGGCACCGCCTACGTCGCCGTCGCCGGCTACAAGTTGAACGACTTCCGACCGTACGTCTACAAGCTCACCGACTACGGTGCGAGGTCGACGCGCCTCGACGGCGACCTGCCGCGGGACAACTTCATCCGGGTGGTGCGCGAGGATCCCGAGCGGCGCGGCCTGCTCTATGCCGGCGGTGAGGGGGGCATCTACGTCTCCTTCGACGACGGCGGCCACTGGCAGTCGTTGGCTCTCGAGCTACCGCCGGTGCCGATCACCGACCTGGCGATTCGCCAGGGCGATCTCGTCGCGGCGACCCAGGGCCGAGGCTTCTGGGTGCTCGACGGCCTGGGCGTTCTCCGGCAGCTCGAAGGCGGCCTCGCCGACAAGC
>JAHEKO010000291.1 GCA_024638355.1 Acidobacteriota bacterium | reverse complement strand
CCGTCGGCTCGTCGAGCAGCAGGATCCGGGCGCCGCGAAAGAGAATCTTGAGGATCTCCACCCGCTGCTGCTCGCCGATCGACAGCTCCCAGACGTGGGCGGCGGGATCGACCTCGACACCGTACTTCGCCGACAGCTCGGCGACACGCCGCTCGGCCTCGGCGAGGCGAATGGGCGCGAACCCGCGCCCCAGGCCGAGCACGATGTTCTCGGTCACGGTGTGGCTCGGCACCAGCTTGAAGTGCTGGTGCACCATGCCGATGCCGAGATCGATCGCGTCCTTGGGCGACCTGAACCGCACCGGCTTGCCGGCCACCTCGAGGCTTCCCTCGTCCGGCAGGTAGATGCCGGTGAGCACGTTCATCAGCGTGCTCTTGCCGGCGCCGTTCTCGCCCAGCAAGGTGTGGATCTCGCCCTCGCGGAGCTCGAGATCGACCTTGTCGTTGGCGATCACGCCGGGGAAGCGCTTGGTGACGCCGCGCATCGAAACGGCAGCGCCGTGGCCGCTCACTCGCTCACCTCTCGACCCAAAGCTCTCACCCCGCCGGCTCGCTGGATCAACCTGGAATCGTGCCGATCACGCCCTCGACGAACTGCTTCATGCCGAGCATGTCTCCGTCGGACATCGTCTCGCCCTCGGGAAGCCACGGCTCGCCGGCCTGATTGTTGATCGGGCCGGTGAACACGTCCCAGCTGCCCGAGACGATCTCCGCCTTGCGCGCCTCGACCACGTCGCGGACGTCCTGGGGCACCAGATCGCTGTAGGGAGCCAGCCCGACGACGCCGTCGTCGAGGCCGCCCCAGTAGTCGTAGGAGGTCCAGGTGCCGTCGTGCACCTCGTTCACCACCTTGTTGTAGATGACGCTCCAGTCCCACACCGGCGCGGTCAGATGCGCCTTCGGCGCGAAGCTCGACATGTCGGAGTTGTAGCCGATGCTGTAGCGGCCGCGCTTCTCGGCGGCCTGCTGCGGCGCCGGCGTGTCCTGGTGCTGGGCGATGACGTCGGCGCCCACGTCGAGCAGGCTCTCGGCCGCCTCGCGCTCCTTGGCCGGGTCGTACCAGGTCTGGGTCCAGACCACCCTCACCTGGGCCTCCGGGTTGACCGACCGCACGCCGAGCGCGAACGCGTTGATGCCGCGAATGACCTCCGGGATGGGGTGCGCGGCGACGTAGCCGACGGTGTTCGACTTGGTCATCATGCCGGCGATGATTCCGGTCAGGTAGCGCGGCTGGTACATGCGGCCGAAATAGGTGCCGACGTTGTCCGCCCGCTTGAACCCGGAGCAGTGCATGAACTTCACGTCGGGCGCGGTCGCGGCGACGTTGATCGTCGGATCCATGTAGCCGAAGCTGGTGGTGAAGATCAGGTTGTAGCCCTGGCGCACGTACTGGTTGAGCGTCCGCTCCGCCTCGGCCCCCTCGGGCACCGCCTCGGTGTACGCCGTCTCGACGTACGGCAGCTCTTCGATCTCCTGGCGCGCGTTGTCGTGAGCCAGCGTCCAACCGGCATCGCCGACCGGGCTGACGTACACGAACGCGGCCTTGACGTCGGTCTTGCCGTCGGCCGCCCGCTCCTCGTCGCCCTCCGGCTCGGCCCCGCCGCCGCAGGCGACGAAGAAGAGCCCGCCGCAGGCCACGAGCAAGAGGACCACCGCGGTCGAAAGCAGATTCGAGTATCGGAACATCGCACAACTCCTTTCTGGGTAACGCTTCAATCGGTCAAGCCCCGCTCCGCGGGCGTGCCCGGGATCAGGTTGTCCAGGACCAGGCCGATGATCGCCGCGACCGCCATACCGGTCGAGCCGATCGAGGTCACGATGCCGGCGAGCGTCGGCGGCATCGCCGCCAGCAGGCCCTGGGCGGTCGGCTGGTACATGGCCAGCATCTGCCCGGCCTGCATCCCCTCGGTGCTGGAGACGGCCGAGAAGTAGGCGGGCACCGACAGGCCCATGAAGAGCGAGAAGCCGGCGATGAACAGCGTGCGGTCGCTCGCCAGGTCGGCCTTGGCCAGCTGCTGCACGCCGATCGCCGCGATCAGGCCGAAGAGCGCGCAGTAGAGGCCGCCCACCACCGGTCCGGGGATGGCGGCCGCGATCCCGCCGAACTTGCCGAAGATGCCGAGCAGGATGAGCAGGATGCCGCCGAGCAGCACCACCCAGCGCGAGGCGACCTTGGTGAGGCCGACGAGACCGATGTTCTCGGAATACGAGGTCGAGGCGAAGCCGCCGAAGACGCCGGTCAGGAAGCAGCCGATTCCCTCCGCTCCGATGCCGCGGCTGAGCTGCTTGCGGGTCGGATCGCCGCTCCCCGACATGTACGAGATCGCGTGGTAATCGCCGATCGACTCGATGATCGAAGCCAGGTAGGCCGCCAGGATGGCGAAGAAGAAGCCGAGGTGGAACTTGGGCAGCCCCCAGGGGAAGACGAGCTCGCCGGGCGTCAACCGCAGCCAGCGCGCCTCGCGCACCGCCTCGAGGTTGACGTTGGAGGGATGCCCGCCCGGGAAGACGCCGGCCGCCGTCAGGACGTAGCAGAGCGTCGTCACCAGGACGACCGCGCTCAGAATCGGAAACAGGCGGAAGAAGCGTTTGGTGCGTGCCAGCACCAGCGAGAATCCGATGATCAGCACGATCGTCAGGCCCGAGATCGGCCAGTGCGTTCCGGCCTTGGGCGCGCCGTGCTGGAAGAGCGCGAGCCCGATCAGCATGATCACCGGGCCGATCACCACGGGAGTCAGGAGCTTGCGCAGGGCGCCGACCAGGCCGCTGAAGCCGATCACCATCTCGAAGAGAGCCCCGAGGATGATCGCGCCGGCGATGTACTGCATCGCCAGCGGCCCGAGCGGCACGCCGGTCGCCTCGGCCTCGGGAGCCACGGTGCCGATGATCAGGAAGAACGCCGCCAGGAACGAGAACGAGACGCCCTGGACGATCGGCAGCCGCGAGCCGAACTTGACCTGGACGATCGTCGCCAGGCCCGAGCAGAGCATCACCGACGAGATCAGGCGCGCCGTGTCCGCCGCGCTCATGCCCATCACCGGGCCGAACAGCAGGGGCACGCTGACCGTGGCGCCGAACATGGTGAGCACGTGCTGGGCGCCCAGCACCAGGGCACGCGGCAGCTGCGGCCGGTCATCGAGGCCATAGATGGGCTTGAGCCCAGACGTCATGACGCCTCCTTCCAGGAACGCTAAGAACGCCTTTCCACCCCACCACCCAAACTGTCGTAACGCGCCTATCCTACATCAAGCGCGAGCCCCGTCCGGCGCCGGACCCAGGTGTATACTGCCGAGCTATCAGCGACGCAAGGATCGAGGTGAACAGATGACCGACGACGCCATCCGGTTCGTGCTGGACGGCGAGGTTCGGGAGGTGCGCGGCACCGATCCCAACGCCACGCTGCTCGACTATCTGCGCGAGAGTCTTCACCGCACCGGAACCAAGGAAGGCTGCGCCGAGGGCGACTGCGGCGCCTGCACGGTGGTGCTCGCCGAGCTCGACGGCGACCGCCCCCGCTTCCGCGCCATCAACGCGTGCATCAAGCTGCTGCCCACCCTGGACGGCAAGGAGCTCTACACCGTGGAGAGCCTGCGCTCGCCCGACGGGGAGCTGCATCCGGCCCAGCGGGCGATGGTCGAGTGTCACGGCTCGCAGTGCGGCTTCTGCACGCCCGGGTTCGTCATGTCGCTCTTCGCGCTCCACCGCTCCGAGGCGGCGCCGGCGCGCGAGCGGATCCACGACGTTCTGGCGGGCAACCTCTGCCGCTGCACCGGCTACCGCCCCATCGTCGCCGCCGCCGAGCGGATGTACGACGATCCGGCCGGCGGCAACGGCTACTGGCTGCACCGGCCGTACGCCAACGGCGACGGGTCGCCGTCTGCAGGCGAGAAGGCGCTCGTCGAGCGACTCGAGAGCCTGCGGCGCACCGAGACGCTGGCGCTCACCGGCCCCGCGGTCGAAGGCGGCACCCGCCGCTATTTCGCGCCCGCCTCCCTCGACGACCTCGCGGCTCTGGTGCAGGAGCATCCGAAAGCCTACCTGCTCGCCGGCGGCACCGACGTCGGCCTGTGGGTGACCAAGGCCCATCAGGACCTCGACTCCATCATCTACCTGGGCGCCGTTCCCGAGCTGCAGCGGGTGCGGGTGACCGACACCCACATCGAGGTCGGCGCCGGGGTCACGATCACCGACTGCCAGGACGTGATCGGCGAGCATTTCGCCGATTTCGGCGAGCTCTTCCGGCGCTTCGCGTCGCCGCCCATCCGCAACGCCGCCACGCTGGTCGGCAACATCGCCAACGGCTCGCCGATCGGCGACTCGATGCCGGCGCTGATCAGCCTGGGCGCGACTCTGCGGCTGCGCGCCGGCGCCGAGACTCGCGAGCTCGCGCTCGACGACTTCTACCTCGCCTACCGCAAGACCGCCCTCGCCGAGGGCGAGTTCGTGGAGAGCGTGCGCATCCCGATCACGCCGGGCGACCGCCACTTCCGCACCTACAAGATCTCCAAGCGCTTCGATCAGGACATCTCGGCGGTCTGCGGGGCGTTCTCGATCGAGCTCGACGGTGGCGTGGCGCACAACGTCCGCATCTGCTTCGGGGGCATGGCGGCGATTCCCCAGCGCGCCACCGGATGCGAGGCCGCCCTCGAAGGCAAGGAGTGGTCGGAAGCCACCCTGCCCGACGCGCTCGCCGCGCTCGAGCGCGACTACACGCCGATCGACGACATGCGGGCCAGCGCCGGCTATCGCCGGATGGTCGCGCACAACCTCCTGCGCAAGTTCTACCTCGAGACCTCCGGGTTCGAGGGCGAGACGCGCGTCATCGGAGGGAGGAACTGATGCCAGGCCCTGTCGGCAAGCCCCTGCCCCACGAGAGCGCCGTGCTCCACGTCACCGGTGAGGCGCGCTACACGGACGACATTCCCGAGCCGATCGGGACGCTGCACGCGGCGATCGGCATCAGCGAGCGGCCCCACGCGCGCGTGCGCTCGATCGACCTCGAGCCGGTGCGGCGGTCTCCCGGCGTGGTCGACGTCATCACCGCCGCCGACATTCCCGGCGTCAACGACATCAACGTCCACGGCGACGACCCGATCTTCGCCGACGGACTGCTCCAGTACATCGGCCAGTCGATCTTCGCCGTCGCCGCCGACACCGTCGAGCACGCGCGGCGTGCCGCCAGGAGGGCGAAGATCGATTACGAAGACCTCGAGCCGGTTCTCGACATCGACAGCGCGCTTGACCGGCAGAACTTCGTGCTGCCCAGCCTCGAGCTCAAGCGCGGCACGCCGCGCAAGGCGATCGAGGCGGCGAAGCACCGCCTGCGCGGGCGCGTCCGCCTGGGCGGGCAGGATCAGTTCTACCTCGAGAGCCACATCGCCTTCGCC
>JAHEKO010000290.1 GCA_024638355.1 Acidobacteriota bacterium | reverse complement strand
TCGGCCTCCTGCAGCGGCTCTTCGACGGGCTCGAGCTCGAGCCGGCGAAGATCGATCGCGACCGCGGCGTGCCGCTCGCGGGGCTCGGCGGCTTCTTGACGCTCACCACTCCCTTCGCCGATGAGATCTGCGGGCGCCTGAAGCAACGCGGCATGATGACCGACTTCAGGGGCGACATCCTGCGGCTCGGTCCGGCCCCTTATTTGAGCGACCGGCAGCTCGAGCGGGCGATAGAGCTCCTCGGCGAGGCGGCGCGCGAGGTCGGATGAAGGCTCCCGAGACTGATGCGCTCGACGCGCCGGGCGAGATCGACGGAAGGCTCCTGGGCTTTTACGACCGACTTCGCGCGCGGGTCGCCGGGACGACCGGCAAGAGCGGCGGAGGCCTGCGCGACTCGGCCGCCCAGGCCCTGATGCTCGCGCCCGACGTCTTCATCCTGCTAGTTCGGCTGGTGCTCGATCGCGAGGTACCGGCCTCGAGCCGCCGCCTGATCGGCGGCGCCCTCTTCTACTTCGTGCTGCCGATCGACCTCTTCCCCGAGGCCTTCACCGGCCCGGCCGGCTATCTCGACGATCTGGTGATCGCCTGTGCCGTTCTCGGCGAGGCGTTCGGGCATGAGCTGGAGCACTTCACCCGACGCCACTGGAGCGGCTCGGCGCGGCTCGGCGAGGTTCTCGGCGACGTCGCGCGCACCGCCGACTCGCTGCTGGGTGCCGATCTTGCCGCTCGCGTGCGCCGCTTTCTCGAGCGGCGCGGGGTGCGGATCAGCTAGCCGGCGCGAGACTCGCAGCCGACCAGATCGACTCGAGCGCCTCGGCCACGCCGCGGCGCGGCTGCCACCCGAGCGCGTGAATGCGGCGGACGTCGGCAAACCGCTTGGCGGCGTCGGCCGGCCGGAACCTCTCGGGATCGACCTCCACGTCGACCGTCACTCCCGAGATCGCGATCAGGCGATCGAGGAGATCTTTCAGGCGGTGGGCGCGGCCGCTGCCGAGATTGAAGACGCCGCCTGAAGCGGCGCGGTCGAGAATCACGGCGTAGCCTTCGGCGGCGTCGTCGACGTGGGTGAAGTCGCGCCAGACGTCGAGATTGCCGACCCGCAAGACGGGCTCTTGAGCGCCCTGCGCGATGTCCGCGAGCTGGCGGGCAAACGACGGCAGCGCGAACGACTCGCTCTGCCCGGGGCCGATGATATTGAAGCAGCGGACGATGACCCCGCCGGCCGCCGCCACCAGTCGCTCGGCGGCCAGTTTCGACTCGGCGTAGGGGCTCTCGGGGGAGGGCGCTCGATCCTCGGAGATCGGCTGCTCGGCCTCCGGAACGAGGCCGTAGACCTCGGAGCTCGAAGCGAGGATCACCGGAATGTCTCCGGCCGCGGCGAGCAGGTTCTCGGTACCGCGGACGTTCACCCGGCTGTAGGCTTCCTCCAGGCCGAACGACTTGCCGACGTGGCTCAGGCCGGCCAGATGCACGATGCGATCGGGCGCGAAGCGGCGCACGGCTTCGCCGAGGGCGCTCGTGTCCAGCAGATCCGCCCGGTAGAGATCGAGGTCGAGCCCGGGCGTGTGTCTCTCGACGTAGGTGCCGCCGACCGTCTGTCCGCGGTCGGTGAGCGACGCGGCGAGAGCCCGGCCGACGAAGCCGGAGATCCCGGTGATCAGGACCCGCACGACCGCCAGGCTCCTCGGCGAGCAGGAATTAGTAGGTCCCCTCGCGACTGCCGCCGTTGATGTCGAGGAACGTTCCGATGTTCTTGAGCGAGATCGCCAGCCGAATCTCCTGGTCGTCGAGAGTCGCCGTCGTCAGCTGGCGGTATTCGAAGAGCAGCGAGAAGCACTGACCGAAAAACTCCAGCCGGTGCCGATGCTGCTGGAGGATGCGCAGCGCGAAGTCGTAGTTGGCGGTGAGGGTGTAGCGAACTCGGGTCGGCACCAGCTCGAACGCGGAGAACAGCCGCGCCTGATGACTCGTCGTCCGGTCGAGCTCGGTGTCGACGCGAGCGAACCAGGTCAGGCCGACCTGATGCCGGCCGATCGCCGTGCCGCCGGAGATCGACGCGGTGTCGATGCCCTCGAAGAGGGTGGCGTAGGTCGCCCGCGCCTCGAAGTTGGTGCGCAGCGACGGAGAGAATCGGAAGAGCATGCCGATGCGGCTATGGCGGCTCGTCCGCGAGCGATCTCTCGATATCTGGAACGGCTGGTCGTTGTTCAGCGAGAAGGCCTGGCTGAGCTCGAAGCTCATGATCTCGCGAGCCCCGAAGGCCAGCTCCTCGTTCGCCGGCTTGGCCAGCAGACGATTGACCAGGGCGTAGGTGATGATGCTCGCCTCCCGCGCGGTGTCGATCGAGTCGAAGATCGGCACCCTCTCCTGGTTCGACGGATCGCCGACGAAGTTGTAGGTGACGCGCGGCTCGACGATGTGCTTGAACTTGCCGAACGGACCGATCTTCTTCTCGAAGATGCGCGAGAAGGAGGGGCCGATGATCGACAGGTCGCCGAAGGGAAAGAAGCGGGTCACCGACTCGCCGGACAGCTCGCCCTGCTGCGGGTCGAGGCTGTCGTCGTAATAGGTAGTGCGAGCGCCGGCGTTGACGCTCGCCGACAGCCACGGCCAGTAGCTCAGGGGCACGGTGAGGCTCGGCGCCAGGTCGGCGCGGCCGTAGCTCACCTTCTCCGTGCCGGGCCGCTCCGCCGAAAAGAGATGCGCCGAGGCGGCCACGTCGAGATAGATCGGCACTCCGAAGAGCTGAGTCGGCCTCAGGAAGTACTCGACCTCGGGAAGCTGCCGCTGCTTCTGGATCCGGTCCGCGGCAAGCAGCGTCTGGAGCTCGTCGAGGACGAAGTTGAAGGAGTGCTGCCCCCAGTTGCCGGTGAGGTAGGCGGAGGAGTTGAGGCGTCGCAGCGAGATCTGGCTGAAGTCGCGCTCGAAATCCTGGAAGTAGTCGAAGTCGGAGACCTGGATCGCCCGGATCACGGCGCGCAGACCGCGGCCAAGATCGCTCGATTCGTGGCTCAGGGTCGCCTTCCAGCGCGTGGTCTCGCGCTCGGAATCGTCGATCGTGTAGGCGTCGAGGATCCCCGCGGTGCCGACCGTGGGCCGATAGCGGAACTCGCCCCCGAGGCCCAGGAAGTCCTTGCCGTAGGTGTCCACGAAGAGGGTGGCGTCGTAGCTGTCGCCCAGGGTCTGGAAGTAGGCCAGGCCGAACAGGTAGCCGCGCCGGTCGCTGTAGCCGAGATTGGGGAAGAGCAGGCCCGACTTGCGGTCCTGGCTGGACGGGTAGAGCATGTACGGCAGGTAGAGGATCGGCAGCTTCTTGACCCGCATCGTGGTGTTGCGCACGCGGGTGTAGCCGTCGGCGTTGACGCGGATCTTGCCCGACTTGAAGCTCCAGACCGGCACGTCGCCCGAGCACGACGTGACCACGCCGTTGCGCAGGACGTAGATGTCCTCGCCGGTCTTGTCGATCGTCTCTCCGTTGAAATAGATGTCGGGATTGATGTAGGCGGCCGCCTCGGTGAACTGGCCGGTCTCCGAGTTCATGTCGAAGACCATCGTCTCGGCGGTAATCCGCCCCGGTCCCTGGTCGAGGATGACGTTGCCACGCGCGGTCACGATCCGGGTCTGTAGATCGACCTCGACCCGATCCCCCTGGAACCTGTAGTCCGCCTGGGTCATCTCGACGCCGCCGCGGGCGACCACGTAGTCCTCGCGCAGGTACTCGAGGTCGCGCGCCGAGCCCTTGATGGTGCCGCCGGACGCGAAGGGAATCTCGAAGGTGATGCGCTCCTCGGCCCCTGGCAGCCCCGGCAGATCCAGCTCTGGCTTCGGCTCTTCGGCTTCGATCTCGACTTCGGCTTCGGGCTCCTCTTCGCCCGACGCTTCGGCTTCGTCTCCGGCTTCGGACTCGACGCCGGAATCGCGACTCGCTTCCTCGGCCGCCGTCTCGGGCTCCTGCGCGGGCTCCTGCGCGGCTACGGGCGGCGCCGCGGCCAGCATTGCCAGGACGATCGCGATCGTCCAGCGGGCGCGCGTCATTCGTCCAGGTCCCTCTCGACCACCAGCGCCGTCGCCTCGCCGCCCCCGAGGCAGATCGCGGCGCAGCCGCGACGCGCATTCTCGAGCCGCATCGCGTTGAGCAGGGTGACCACGATGCGCGCGCCCGAAGCGCCGATCGGGTGGCCCAACGCCACGGCTCCCCCGTGCACGTTGACCACCTCCGGCGACAGGTCGAGCTCCTCGACGAAGGCCATCGCGACCGCCGCAAACGCCTCGTTCACCTCCCACAGGTCGATATCGGCCGGGGTCAGGCCCGCTCGATCGATGGCCTTGCGGGCCGCCGCCGCCGGAGCCGTCGTGAACCAGGCCGGCTCCTGAGCGTGGCTCGCCTGCGCGACCAGGCGTGCGATCGGCCGCAAGCCCGCAGCCTCGGCGCGCTCGGCGGTGGTCAGCACCAAGGCCGCGGCCCCGTCGTTGATCTTGCTGGCATTGCCGGCGGTGATCGAGCCGTCCTTGTCGAAAGCGGGGCGCAGACTGGCAATGCGCGAGAGGTCGACGCGGTAGGGCTCCTCGTCGCGATCCACCGTCAATGGCTCCCGCTTGCGGCGCGCTACCTCGACCGGAGCGATCTCGCCCGCGAAGGCGCCGCTCTCGGTCGCCGCGCGCGCCCGCTCGTAGCTACGCACCGCGAAGTCGTCCTGCTGCTCGCGACTGAATGCGTACTTCTCGACACAAAGCTCGGCGCAGTTGCCCATGTGCATGTCGTCGTAGGGATCCCACAACCCGTCGTGAATCATCGAGTCGACCAGGCTGCTGTTGCCCAGGCGCAGGCCGGTCCGCGCCGCGGCACTCAGATAGGGCGCCCGACTCATGCTCTCCATCCCACCCGCGGCGACCATCTCGTAATCGCCGCAGCGCAGGTCGTTGGCCGCGGTCATCGTCGCGCGCATCGCGGAGCCGCAGACCTTGCCGACGGTGACCGCGCCGGTCGACGGCGGACAGCCGGCGCCGAGCACCGCCTGGCGAGCCGGAGCCTGGCCGACCCCCGCGGTCAGCACGCACCCCATGTAGACCTGATCGAGCGCCGCCGGCTCGACACCGGCGCGCTCGATCGCCGCTCGCAATGCGACCGCTCCCAGCTGCGGGGCGCTCAACTCCCCAAAGGCTCCCTGAAACGACCCGATAGGGGTTCGGGCAGCGCTCAGGATGACGATCTCTGGCATCGAATTGTCGTCGGGATCAGCCGTTTTCGCGCGTTTCGGGACGGCGCGATGCTAGCACAGCACGGCCGGTTGACAGGCGCCCCGCCGGGGGCAAGAGTACCGGCTTAGATGCCGTGCGCACTGGGAATCGACTTCGGCGAAAAGCGGATCGGAATCGCGCTCTCCGACCGCGAGGGGCGCGTCGTCGTCAGCCTGCCGACACT
>JAHEKO010000289.1 GCA_024638355.1 Acidobacteriota bacterium | reverse complement strand
ACCTGTCGGCCTGCGCCACCGTGGTGGCGATCGACATCAGCCACTCCATGATCCTCTACGGCGAGGATCGGATCACCCCGGCCAAGAAGGTGGCGCTGGCGCTCACCGAGCTGATCACCACCAAGTACCCCAAGGACGCTCTCGGTGTCCTGCTCTTCGGCGACCGCGCCGAGCGGGTGCCGCTGTCCGAGCTGCCCTACATCCAGGCCGGCCCGTTTCATACCAATACCCGCGACGGCCTGCAAATGGCGCGCGCGATGCTGGCGCGGCAGAAACAGCCCAACAAGCAGATCTTCCTGATCACCGACGGCAAGCCCTCGGCCATCACCGAAAGCGGCAACATCTACAAGAACCCCTTCGGCCTCGACATGAAGATCGTCACCAGCACCCTCGAGGAGGCCGACATGTGCCGCCGCCAGGGAATCGTGATCACCACCTTCATGCTGGCGACCGACGGGCTGCTCACCGACTTCGTCGAGAAGCTCACCCAGGTCAACCGCGGGCGCGCCTACTTCGCCTCGCCCTACGATCTGGGCGAGTTCATCCTCGCCGACTACATCCGCAACCGCAGGAAGCGGGTGCGGTAGCGGCCCGGGCATGGCTAAGTAGTTGACCGCGAACCACTTAAATTGCTAGACTTCGCACCGTGAGAGATACCGAGATCATCCTCGAAGGCCCTCAGGTAAAGGTCTAGGTCGGTTCGCAGCTCCCCGAGGGTTCGGTCGAAACGACCTGCGCTTTCGGGCAAGCTTGCCGCGGCCGCTCGGCAGCTCTCGACCATCAGCATCCTTCGCCGCTGCAGCTCTTCGGGCTTTTCGCGGTACCAGTACTCGAGCGGCCGATTGGCTTCGTATCCGATGGTCTCCAGGCTGAGGATTAAGAGACCTTTCCAGTCGGCCATCGGCCGCGGGTCGCCTTCGACCCAGGCCTCGATCTGTCGAACCCACTCCTCCAAGACCCTCTTTTTCTCCTGGGAAGTCGCTCCATCGGTCGCTGATCCCTCCTCGACCGACTGGGGCGCGGTACCCTGCAGGCGACGCGTGAACGCGGCGTAGCTTTCGTTCAGAGGAGCATGGTCGAGACCGTCGGCCCACGCCTCCTCGCCGATTCGACTGCGCGACAGGTAGAACAGGAGCCCAAGAGCCTTCTGAACGACGCTCTCGCCGAGGCGAGACTTGAAGTGGAAGCCGCCGATCTCCTGCTGTACGTGTAGCAGAGTCCGAAAGAAGACCAGGAGACGAAAGCACAGCTCCGCGGCGTCGGAGCCGGTCTTCATCGCCTGGAGCAAGGCGCGGGCCTTGCTCTTCAGGGGCATGTAGTACTTCTGCGAGTCGGTGAGGCTCCGCTCGAGGAGCTTCGTCCAGGTGGAGCGGGCCTGCGCTATCTCGTCCTGTTGGACCTTGGCCTCGCGCCGACGGCTCTCCTCGCGCTCGCGGACGAAGTACCCGGCCATCGCTCCCACGACCACCAACGCCAGGGGTATCGCGAGATCCTTGGCAGCCGCATACAGCCGGGTGAGAAAGCGGCGGAGCGCCCGGTACCAGCGGGACGAGACCTCGACCGGTCCGAGGGTCAGGGAGTAGGTGCCGAGAGCCCGTCTTCCCTTCGTCACCGACAAGAGGCTCAGCAGGTGGAAAGAGCCGCTCTTTCGGGTGGAGGCGAGCTCGATCTCGATCCGACGCGACTCGCCCGGCTCGAGCTCGAAGCGCTCCGTGGCTGGGTCCCGGCCGGCAGAGCAAGCCGCGTTGCCGTCGATCCAGCACCTGCCGGTGCGTGCGAAGCCGGGAGTTTCCAACTGGACCACCCGCAGCGCCACCGCGGCTCGTGGCAACGCGTTCCGCACATCCAGCCTGAGGGAGACCAGCTCTTCGGGCTCGAGTCGGTTCTTCGGAAGCCAGGCGGAGAGCTCCGCCGGGAGCTTTCCGGGGTCCGAGACAGAGTAGAAGAGAGGCGTCTCGACCGGTTGGTCGGGCGCGTACCAAGGCAGCAAACCGATCACCAGCAGTGCGACCAGGACAAGACCGCCCCCGATCAGGGCGCTCCTGGTCGTCTTCGTAATCCCGTTCAGCATCCCGACCTAGTCTGGCAGCTTGCTCCGCCATGATAGCCGGCTCTCGGTTGGTCTAGAATCAGCTGCTCGTTCACCAAGGCGCACGCCAGGTGCGCCCATCTCCAAGGAATCGGACCCATGAAGAGAAGACTGCTTGCCTTTGCGGCTATCCTCACCTGCGCCGTTGTCGCCTGTCGGACGGAGGCTCCCCGCTCGCGCGCGGTCGCCACCGCCTACCCGAAGACCGCCACGGTCGATCATGTCGACAGCTACCACGGCGTCGAGATCGCCGATCCCTATCGCTGGCTCGAGGACGACGTGCGGGAGAACCCCGACGTCAAGGCCTGGGTCGACGCGCAGAACGAGGTGACCTTCGCCTATCTCGAGCAGATCCCCGAGCGCGAGCGGATCGCGGCGCGGCTCGAGGAGCTCTGGGACTACGAGAAGTTCAGCGTGCCGGTCAAGGAAGGCGGGCGGTACTTCTATCGGCGCAACGACGGCCTGCAGAACCAATCGGTCCTCTACCTGCAGCCGACTCTCGACGCCGAGCCCGAAGAGCTGATCGACCCCAACGAGTGGTCCGAGGACGGCACGATCGCCCTGGCGTCGTATTTGCCGAGCCCCGACGGCCGTTACCTCGCCTACCTGGTGCAGGACGGCGGCTCCGACTGGCGGACGGCGAGGGTGCTCGACCTCGAGAGCCGCGAGCTGCTCGAAGACCGGCTCGAGTGGCTCAAGTTCACCGGGCTCGCCTGGGCGGCCGACGGCTCCGGCTTCTACTACAGCCGCTACCCGGAGCCCGAGGAGGGCGCCGAGTTCCAGTCGCTCAACAAGGAGCAGACGCTCTACTTCCATCGCATCGGCACCGGGCAGTCGGAGGACGTGGTCGCCTACGGCCGCCCCGACGAGCCCGATTGGGGGTTCTCCGGGAGCGTCACCGACGACGGCGCCTACCTGGTGATCACCATCTGGAAGGGCACCGACGCGCGCTACCAGATCGCGGTGCAGGACCTGCGCGAGGCCGGCTCGAAGCCCGAGATGCTGATCGAAGGCTTCGACAACGACTACTCGCTGGCGGGCAGCGACGGCTCGACCCTGTTCTTCCGCACCGACCTCGACGCGCCCAAGGGCAAGCTGATCGCCATCGACCTGAATGAGCCGGAGCGCGGCGGCTGGCGCACGCTGATGCCCGAGGGCGAGCACGTGCTCGAGCAGGTGACCCGGGTCGGCGATCACTTCGTCGCCGAGTACCTGAAAGACGCGCGCTCCGACATCGTGATCGCTACGCTCGCCGGCGCGCCGGTGCGCACCGTCGAGCTTCCCGGTGTCGGCGTCGCGTCCGGCTTCAACGGCAAGACCGGCGACCCCGAGACCTTCTACTCCTTCTCGAGCTACAACGTGCCGCCGACCATCCACCGCTACGACGTGGCGACCGGCGGAAGCGACGTCTTCAAGAGGTCGGAGGTCGATTTCGAGCCGTCCGACTACGTCGTCGAGCAGGTCTTCTACAACTCCAAGGACGGCACCCGGGTGCCGATGTTCATCGCCCACAGAACCGACGTCGAGATCGACGGCAACCGGCCGACCCTGCTCTACGCCTACGGCGGCTTCAGCATCTCGCTCAAGCCGTTCTTCAACCCGACGCGCCTGGCGTGGATGGAGATGGGCGGCGTCTACGCGGTCGCCAACCTGCGGGGCGGCGGCGAGTACGGCGAGGAGTGGCACGAGGCCGGGACCAAGCTGCAGAAGCAGAATGTCTTCGACGACTTCATCGCCGCCGCCGCGTATCTGATCGAGGAGGGCTACACCCAGCCCGAGCGCCTCGGCATCTTCGGCGGCAGCAACGGCGGGCTGCTGGTCGGCGCGGTGACCAATCAGCGTCCCGACCTGTTCGGCGCCGCGATCCCGGCGGTCGGCGTCATGGATATGCTGCGGTTCCACCAGTTCACGGCCGGCCGTTTCTGGGTGGACGATTACGGCTCCGCCGACGACCCCGAGGAGTTCGCAGCGCTCCGCGCCTACTCGCCCTACCACAACATCCGGCCCGAAACCCGGTATCCGGCGGTCATGGCCACCACCGCCGACACCGACGACCGGGTGGTCCCGGGGCACAGCTTCAAGTACATGGCGGCGCTGCAGGACGCCCAGGCGGGCGACGCGCCGGTGCTGATCCGGATCGAGACCCGGGCGGGACACGGCGCCGGCAAGCCGACCACCAAGATCATCGAGGAGTACGCGGATCGCTGGGCGTTCCTGGTCGAGAATCTGGGCATGGAGCTCGACCCGTCCTACGGAGCCGGCGGTTGATCGGGACGCGCGCGTGAAGCGCGGCGGCCACGCCCGGCGCGCGGTCGCTCTCTTCTTCCTGGCGGCGTTCGCGGCGCTGGTGTGGCCCGTCTACTCCTACTTCGGCGGCGCTCGGCCGCTCATTCTGGGCATTCCGCAGTCGCTCTTCTACGTCTCGGCCTGGCTGCTGGCGAGCTTCCTGGTGCTCCTGGCGCTCTACCTCTACGAGGAGCGCTAGGCTGACCCTTGCGCCGACACCCGTCCGGCGGGGCGGCGAGAAGGCCAGGCCCGCGTGACCTCGGGCGGCTGGATCGTCGTCCTGGCGGTGACGCTGGGCTACCTGCTCGCCTCGTTGATCATCGGCCTGGCGTCGGGCCGGCGCATGTCGAAGGGCACGGAGGGCTACGTCGCCGGCGACCGCGGTCTCGGCTTCGTCGCCCTCTACTTCATCATGGGCGCCTCGATCTTCAGCGCCTTCGCGTTTCTCGGCGGCCCGGGCTGGGCCTACTCGCGCGGCGCGGCGTCGTTCTACATCCTGGCCTACGCCGCGATCGGCCTCACCCCGTGGTACTTCCTGGCGCCGAAGATCTCGCGGCTCGGGCGCCGGCGCGGCTACGTGACCCAGGCGGAGCTTTTCGCCGACCGCTTCCAGTCCAGGGCGCTATCGGCGATCCTGGCCGTCATCTCCGTTCTCGGCTTCCTCCCCTACCTCACGCTCCAGATCAAGGGCGCGGGCTACGTCTTTTCGATCGTCAGCGAAGGCCGCATTCCGATCTGGGCGGGCGCGCTGATCGCCTACGGAGTGGTGCTGGTCTACGTGTTTCGTAGCGGCGTGCTCGGCGTCGCCTGGACCAACACCATGCAGGGCGTCTTCATGCTGGTGCTCGCCTGGTCGCTCGGCCTCTACCTGCCGGCCAAGCTCTACGGCGGGGTCGGACCCATGTTCGAGCAGCTCGCCGACCAGGTACCCGAGATGCTACGCGCGCCGGGCCTGGCCGCCGACGGCCGTCCCTGGACCTGGGGCGGATACTCGAGCGCCGTGGCGATCTCGGCCCTGGGCTTCAGCATGTGGCCGCACTACTTCATGCGCATCTTCACCG
>JAHEKO010000288.1:1677-5439 GCA_024638355.1 Acidobacteriota bacterium | reverse complement strand
CCGCTCGAGCTCTCGCGGGTGCCGCGGGTGCGCGACATCCGCACCATGGCCCGGCTCCTGACCCACCTCGGGGTGGACCACGACGCCGAGGGCGACGCCATGCGGCTCACCCCCACCGGGATCGCCCATCTCGACGACGCTCCCTACGAACTGGTCAAGGAGATGCGGGCCAGCGTTCTGGTGCTCGGACCGCTGCTCGCGCGGCGCGGGCAAGCGCGGGTGTCGCTACCGGGCGGGTGCGCCATCGGGGTGCGGCCGATCGACCAGCATCTGGGGGGTCTCGAGGCCCTGGGAGCCGAGGTCGCCCTCGAGCACGGCTACGTCACCGCCAGGGCGAAGCGCCTGGTCGGCGCCCGCTACCGCTTCGGCATGCCGACGGTGGGCGGTACCGAGAACCTGCTGATGGCCGCCACGCTGGCGCGCGGCACTACCCGGCTCGAAAACTGCGCGCGCGAGCCGGAGATCGTCGACCTTGCCGAGCTCTTGACCGCGATGGGAGCGCGGATCGAGGGCGCGGGCGAGGAGACGATCGAGATCGAGGGGGTCGAGGTCCTTACCGGCGCCCGTCACCAGATCATCCCCGACCGCATCGAGGCCGGCACCTACCTGGTGGCCGCCGCGATGACCCGGGGAGATGTCACGGTGGCCGGGTCGCGCGCGGCCGATCTGGCACCTCTGCTCGAGATGCTGGCCGAGGCGGGGTGCACGGTGGAGCCGCTCGACGACGGCGTCCGGGTCGCGCGCGAGGGCGATCTGCGTCCTCGCGACATGGTCACCGCGCCCTATCCCGGCTTTCCCACCGACCTCCAGGCGCAGTACATGGCGCTGATGACGCAGGCCAAAGGGGTCTCGACCCTGTGCGAGACGGTCTTCGAGAACCGCTTCCAGCACGTACCGGAGCTCGGCCGGATGGGCGCCCGCATCGAGATCGACGGCAGCTATGCCCGAGTTCACGGGCCGACCGCGCTGTCGGGAGCGAAGGTGATGGCGACCGATCTTCGCGCGTCGGCCTGTCTGGTGCTGGCGGGGCTGGCCGCCGAAGGCCGCACCGTGGTGGACCGGATCTACCACCTCGATCGGGGCTACGAGACGATGGAGCGCAAGCTCGGCGAGCTCGGGGCTCGGGTCGAGCGGTCCTAGCCTGCCCTTCTCACCAGCTTTCTGCTGCACCGCCCCGGCAGTCTTTTCTGGCACGTCGCTCGCAAGCCAACGCCAGCATGGCCGACTGCCTCTTCTGCAAGATCGCGACGGGCGAGATCCCGGCCGACGTCGTCTACCAGGACGAGAACGTCGTCGCCTTCCGGGACATCCAGCCCCAGGCGCCGACCCACATCCTGATCATCCCGCGCCGGCACATCGCGAGCCTGCTCGAGACGCGGGACGAGGATGTCGAGCTGCTCGGCCGTCTCCAGGCCACCGCGATCAGCCTGGCGCGGGCCGAGGGCCTCGACCAGGGCGGCTTTCGCCTGGTCGTCAACACCCTCGCCGGCGCGGGCCAGAGCGTCTTCCACATCCACGTGCATCTGTTGGGCGGCAGGAAGCTTGGCTGGCCGCCGGGATGATCGTCGCACTGGCTCTTCTGCTGCTCGCAGCCGAGGATCCGCGGATCCCGGTCGCTGAGCTGCAGCTCCAGGACCGCCACGTCGAGGCGCTCGCCGAGGTCGAGGCCGTTCTCACCCGCGATCCCGAGACCGCGGCCGAGCTCGGCTTTCACTATCTCAAGGGGCACCTGCTCGAGCAGCTCGGCCGGCGCGACGAAGCCGGGCGCGCCTACCTCGGAGCGATCAAGGGCCAGCCGCAGCTGGCGCCCTACAGTCTCTACCAGCTCGCCCTGCTGCAGTTCCAGCTCGATCACCCGGAGGTGGCGGCCGGCCTGCTCGCTCGGCTACTCGGCAACCGCACGCCGACTCCGCTCGTCGGCCCGGCGACCGAGCTGCTGATCCGGTCGATCGAAGCGGGCGGTGACTGCGGTCTGCTCGACGCCGCGGAGAGGTGGAAGCTCACTCCCGACGTGCGGCGGGACGTGCGGCTCGCCGGCGCCGACTGCATGCTGCGCAAGGGTGAGGCCGAAGCCGGGCGCTCGGTGCTGGTGTCGCTCATCGAGGAGCGGGTGGAGGACGAGCCGGCGAGGGCGGCGGCCGAGCGGCTCGATCGGCTGCGCGGTCGTGGCGAGCCCGAGCCGCCGGCGCGCATCGTCGGCATGACGTTCTTCTACCACCGTCAGTTCAGCCTGTCGGTCTCGTATCTGTCGCAGGGGCTCGGCAACCCCGTCCAGTGGCAGAGCACGTTGCGGGAGGAAGAGGAGCTCGATGCCCTCTACGCCCTGGCACGCAGCAACTTCTGGCGCAAGGACTACCTCGCCGCGGCCAGTCAGTTCGGGCAGCTCGCGGCGGTTTCCGACGACGCAGAGAAGAAGGCGCGGGCGCTCTATCAGCAGGGCCGCTGCTTCGAGCTGAACGGCAACTGGAACACCGCCGCCGACAGCTACCGGCGCGCCTACCTGGCCGATCCTTCGGGGCGGTGGGCGGACGCGGGGCTGCTGTCGGCGCTGCGGATCGAGTGGCGGAGCGGCGAAAAGCCCTCAGCGCTCGACCTCTACGAGCTCCTCGCGACGCGACACAGCTGGCAGCCGATGCTCAACCGGGCGTCCTTCTTTCTCGCCGCCTCGGATCTGGTTCGCGGTCGCGCCGACCGGGCCAAGGGCTGGCTCGACCGCACCGTTCGCCAGCGCGGCCAATCGAACGTCGAGCTCTCCTACTGGCGAGGCCGGTTGGCCGAGCTGAAGGATCCCGCCGGCGCGGTCGACCGCTACATCGCGGCCCTGGTCGAGGACGCCTACCACCCGCTCTCGCGGGCGGCCCTCCGCCGCCTGGCCACACCACCGCTGGCCGAGGCGGCCCTGGCGCGAGCGCGAACGCTCGCCGGATCGTCGCAGCCCGACGATCTGTACGCCGCCTGGCTGGTGCTGGGCGACGATCAAGCCGAAGGCGCCGCGGTGCGCGAGCGGCTGATGGCGCGGCTGCGGCGTGACGCCCGCACGCGCCCCTACCTCGAGCTCGCCGCGCGGCCGCCGGCCGAATGGCCGATCTGGGACGCGCGACTCACCCAGCCGGAAGAGCTGCTGTTGGCGCTGGGCGTCTGGGGTCAGGGTGCGTCGGTGGTGCTCAAGCACTTCCCTCTGGCCGATCCGTCGCTCGCCTATACCGGCAGCCGGATCCTCGCCCGGGCCGGGGAGACGCGGCCGTCAATCTACGTCGGCGAGATCCTCAGCGGGCGGATTCCGCCCCAGCTGCCGAGCGCGCTCGTTCCACGCGGTCTGCAGGAGGTTCTCTACCCGCTTCCCTACCGTGACCTGATCGTGCAGGAAGCGCGGCGGCGCGGGATCGATCCACTGCTGCTGGCGGCGCTCATGCGCGAAGAGAGCCGGTTCGATCCGCAAGCGATCTCGGCCGCCTCGGCTCGCGGACTGGCGCAGTTCGTCTTGCCGACCGCCCAGCGGCTGGCCCAGAAGATCGGCATCGAGAACCTCGAAGCGCGCGACCTCCACAGCCCGCCCGTGGCGATCGCGCTCGGTGCCGCCTACATGGCCGAGCTCGCCGAAGAGTTCGGCGACGGCGCCCACCTGGTACTGGCCGCCTACAACGCCGGCGAGGACCAGACGAAGGTCTGGCGCTCCTACTGCTACAGCCGCGAGCCCGAGGAGTTCTACTCCAAGGTCGGCTTCACCCAGACCCGCGGCTACCTGCGCAAGGTCCTCAGCAG
>JAHEKO010000288.1:0-1577 GCA_024638355.1 Acidobacteriota bacterium | reverse complement strand
TGGGAGGGGAGGTCTTCGTGGGAGGACTCGAGATAGTCCTCGATGTCGGCCTCCAGGCGGAGCTCTTCGGTCCAGAGCTCGATCTCGTCGTCGAGCCGCCGCTGGCGCAGGAGCTCGCGGATGTCTTCCCGGATCTCGGCGACCGGCGGGACCTCCTCGCCGCGCGAGCGCATCTCGGGCACCAGGGTCTCGTCGTAATAGGCCTGGATCTCTTCGAGCCCGATCAGCACGCGGGGACCGAGACGCTCCTCGACGTAGATCAGCACCATGAGCTGCCGGGCGAGAAGCTGGCGGACGCCGGTCTCGTCGAGCCCGAGCTGCTCGAGCTTGCGCGCCATCGCGTCGCCGCCCCCCATCTCGGTGCGGAGGGTGTCGAACTGCTCCTCGACCTCCTCGAGCGGCACCTCGGCGAAGCCGTAGCGATCGATCTCGTGGAAGCGGAGCTTCTGCTCGATCATGCGATCGAGCAGGCGGCGCCTGAAGGCTTCGTCCTCCTCGTCCTCCTCGGGAGCGGCCAGGCCGAGAGCCACGACCTGCTGGAGCTCGGACTCGAGGATCGGATCCTCGTCGACGACCGCCAGAACGCGATCGACGAGCTCGGTTTCGCCCGCCGCGGCTCCCTGGCCGAGGGCCGGAGAGGCCGCCAGCACGAGCGCGAGGAGAAGGCAGGGGCGGCTCCAGCGACCGGCTCCGATCATCGGCCGCCAGTATAAGACGTGTCCGCGGCGGTAGAATGACCTTCGGTAGACCGCCGCTCGGAGAATCATGAGCCCCAGTTCATCACTGCTGACGGTCGGCCTCGCGCAGACCGACTGCCGGCTGGGCGACGTGGCCGCCAACCTCGAGACGCACCTCGAGTGGATCGAGCGCGCCCGCGACCAGGGCGTGGAGCTGCTGCTCTTTCCCGAGCTGTCGCTCACCGGCTACCGCCTGCTCCACCTCACGACCCGGGTGGCGCTGCGCGTCGACGACTCACCGGAGGTCGAGCGGCTGGCGAGCGCCGCCGGGCCGATGGGAGTGGTCTTCGGCCTGGTCGAGGAGGACGCCGAAGGCGTGCTCTACAACAGCGCCGTGCTGGTGCGCGACGGCGAGGTCGAGCACGTGCATCGCAAGCTCTACCTGCCGACCTACGGCATCTTCCAGGAAGGCCGGTTCTTCGGCCCCGGCGACCGCCTCGCGCCGGCGCCGACGGCCGATCGCCGCTTCGGAATGCTCATCTGCGAGGACCTGTGGCATCCCGGGCTGGCGCGCCGGCTGGCGGTCGGCGGCATGAAGATCCTCATCGTCACCTCGGCCGGCCCGGGGCGAATCGGCTCGGGCGATCAGCCGGCGAGCCAGGAGACCTGGGAGATCCTCACCCGCTCGACGGCCCTGGTGAACACCTGCTGGGTGCTGTACTGCAACCGCACCGGCTGGGAGGAAGGGTCGTTCTACACCGGCGGCAGCCACATCGTGCGGCCCGGCGGCGAGGTCCTGGCTCGAGCCGCCTTCCTGGAAGAAGAGCTGCTGGTCGCTCGCATCGACCCCCGCGAGGTCGACCGCACGCGCTGGCGCCTGCCGCTGGTCCGCGACATCCG
>JAHEKO010000287.1 GCA_024638355.1 Acidobacteriota bacterium | reverse complement strand
CGAGATCCGAGACGCGCCGGCCCTTCTTGTCGGTGACGAAGACGTCGACGTTCACCAGGCGAACGTCGACCGACTCGCCGAACCGCGCCTCGGGCTCCTGGGCCATCGCGATCGTGAGCGAAGCGAGCAACAGCAGAGCGAGCGTCGTGGTTCTCATCGGCTATCCCGCTCCGGACTCTGCCAGACCGCCGCCGCAGGTCACAAGCGGCGCCGGGGTAGAAGGCACCACGAGCCAGCGCCCGGCCGAGCCACGCGCACTCGGTGCGGCCCCCAGCAGCGTCAGAGCGCAGCCGAGGAACAGCGAGACGACTCGCACCTTCGGGGTCACTGCCGGGTTCGGCAAGCAGGACCCATGCCGCGACTCGGCGTGCCCGCCTGACCGCCCACCCTTCCACCATCGCGGGTCACACCGTCCATCCTGAGCGACGGACCGCGTCCCACCGACAGGACAGCCGGGCCGAAACGACTTCCGCGCCGGCGCCGCGTGGCCGGGACCGGCTCAGGCGTCTGCCCGAGCGGCTCACGGAATCCGGCGCGCGATCAGGCCAGTATGTCCGGCCCTGAGCTTCACGGCTCCGAACGACCGCACCCGCCGCACCCGGAAGCCCATCGCGCGTAGCTCGGCGGCGATCTTCGCGGCCCGGTAGAGGCGCAGCTCGTGCACTTCGCGCTCCCTCCGGAAGTGCTCGCCGTCCCGCCGGAAGGTGGTGATGTGGCGGGTCAACAGGCGACGACGCCGGTCCTCCTCGGCCCGGCAGTGAATCGCCCAGTCGTAGCCTTGCCGGAACAGCTCGTACTCGCCGCGGGGCGTCACGCCGGGCTCGAGCAGGTCGAAGATGAAGAGGCCGCCCGGTTCCAGCGCCCGGTAGACGCGCCGGCAGAGGGCCAGAAGAGCGCGGCTGGTGTTGGCGCCGTCGAACAGATAGGCCAGCGGCTCGCCGAGCGCCGTCACGGCGCGGCAGGGAGGCGGGTCGAACGCGGTGAAGGAGCCGACCTCGAAGCTCGCCGCCGGTACCCGCTCGCGGGCGATCTCGATCATCGCCGGCGAGATGTCCAGACCGACCACCTCGTAGCCGGCCTCGGCGAGGGCACGCGCCCAGAGGCCGGTGCCGCAGCCGAGATCGACGACCGTGCCCTCGCGGATACCCGCGTGGTCCAGGAGCTCGAGCAGGTGGGGCGCCGCGCCTCGGGCGTAGTCGGTGAAGCCGACGTCGTGGATGTAGGCGAGGTCCCGTTCGTAGCTCACGACTAGCTAGCGCAAGAGCTCGCGCGCGATGACCAGGTGCTGGATCTCGGTCGCGCCTTCGTAGATGCGCAGCGCCCGCACCGCACGGTAGAGGAGATCGACCGGGCTTTCGGCGAGCACGCCCCGGCCGCCGTGGATCTGGACCGCGTCGTCGACGATCCGCTGCGCGGCCTCGGTGGCGAAGGCCTTGGCCATCGCCGACTCGCGCGTCACCTTCCGCCCGTCACCGGCATCGGCCTCCCAGGCGGCGCGATAGGTCAGGAGGCGCGCGGCATCGAGGTCGGTCGCCATCCGCGCCAGCTTCTGCTGCGTCATCTGGAACGCCGCCAGGGGCTCACCGAACTGCTCGCGCTCGCGGGCGTGATCGAGGGCCTCGTCGAGAGCCCGGCGCGCCATGCCGCAGGCCGCGGCGGCGACCGTCGCCCGCAGGCGATCGAGCGTCGCGAAGGCCAGCTGGTAGCCCTCCCCCTCCTCGCCCACCCGGCTCGACGCGGGCACGCGACAGCCGTCGAGCTCGAGCTCGCCGAGCGGATGGGGCGCGCTCAGCACCTGGGCACGCACGAACTTCAGGCCCTCCGTGTCGGCCGGCACCACGAAGCACGAGATCTCGGGCCGCCCGTCGGGCCGCGTGCCGGTGACCGCGAACAGAGAGTAGAAGTCGGCCAGACCGGCGTTGGTGATGTAGGTCTTGCGGCCGATGAGCTCGTACTCGTCGCCGTCGCGGACCGCCGTCGCCCGCAGGCCGGCCACATCGGACCCGGCGTGGGGCTCGGTCAGCGCGAACGCGGCCATCAGGCCGCCGTCGGCGACGCCCGGCAGCCAGCGCCGGCGCTGCTCGTCGGCGCCGGCGAGCGAGATCGGCATCGCGCCCAGGGCCTGGAGCGCGAAGACCGAATCGGCCAGGGGCGAGGCCGCGGCGAGGGCCTCGCGAATCAGGCAGCAGGCGCGCAGGTCGACGGCCGTTCCGTCTTCGGCCGGTACCGCGTGCCGGCACCAGCCGGCGGCGCCCAGCCGCGCGAGGATCTCGCGCGCCTGCTCGCGCGACTCGTCGTCGGTCGCCGGCGGCGCGAGCGGCGCAATCTCGGCGGCGGCAAAGTCCGCGACCTCGTCGGCCAGGCGCAGATGCCGCTCCTCCAGAAAGACGCGCACGCCTCGGCTGTCGCTCACGATCGCACTCCCTCGACTCACCCGAACTCGGGCTTGCGCTTTGCGACGAAGGCCTCGTAGGCCTCGCGGAAGTTCGGGTCCTCCATGCAAGCGGCCTGGATCTCGGTCTCCGCCGCCAGCGCCGACTCGAGATCCATGGTCGCCTCACGTAGCACCATCTTCTTGGTGATCTCGAGCCCGAAGGAGGGGCCGCGCGCCAGGCGCTCCGCCCAATCACGCGCCTCGTCGACCAGCCCGCGGGCCTCGACGACGCGGTTGTAGAGCCCGATCCGGTAGGCCTCGCGCGCGTCGATGAAGTCGCCGGTCATCAGCAGCTCCATCGCCCGTCCCTGACCCACGATGCGCGGCAGTAGCCACGAGGCGCCCATGTCGGCTCCCGACAGCCCGACCTTGGTGAACAGGAAGGCGATCTTGGCGTGCTCGGAGGCGATGCGCACGTCGCAGGCGCTGGCGATCACCGCCCCGGCGCCGGCCACCGTGCCGTTGAGCGCACCGACGATCGGCCGCCGGCAGCGGAGCATCGCCAGGATCAGGTCGCCGGTGGTGCGGGTGAAGTCGAGCAGTCCGCGGTAGTCGCGCTCGAAGAGCGCGCCGATGATGTCTTCGACGTCGCCGCCCGAGCAGAAGGCGCGCCCCGCGCCGGTGAGCAGGATGGAGCGCACTCCCGGCTCGGTGTCGAGCGCCCGGAAGGTGTCGCGCAGCTCGTCGTAGACCTCGAAGGTGAGGGCGTTCAGGCGATCCGGCCGGTTGAGGGTGATCGCGGCGACGCCGGTGGCCTCGTCGAGCTCGTAGAGGAAGGAGGTCGCTTCGATCGCCATCGGCTCTACTCCGCCGGCAAGACGGCGGTTCCCTCGATCTCGACCAGCGCCCCGGGATCGAGCAGCGACTTCACCTCGACCAGAGCCATCGCCGGAAAGTGCTTCGACATCACCTTCCGATAGGCCACGCCCACCTTCTCAACCTGCTCGAGGTAGAGGCTCTTGTCGGTGACGAAGATCGTCAACCGGGCCAGATACTTGGCCTCGCCGCCGGCCGCCTCGACCACCTTCACCACGTTGCGCAACGCCTGCCCGAACTGGCGATGGAAGGTCTTGCTGACCAGCTCCTGATCCTGATTCCAGCCGATCTGGCCGGCGACGAAGAGGAGCCGCCCCCCCACCGGGCCGAGCATGCCGTTCGAGTAGCCGCGCGGAGCGCCCAGCGCCACCGGGTTGATCGGCAGCAGCTCGCTCACGCCTGCACGCCCCCGCCGTCGAGCACCAGCGCCTGGCCGGTGACGCCCTTGGCCCGCTCGTCGCAGAGGGTCAGCACCAGATAGGCCACCTCCTCGGGCTGCATCAAGCGGTTCTGCGGCGACATCGCGCGCAGGTTCGCCAGCACCTGCTTCTCCTCGAGACCGGTCTTGTCGATGATGTTGGCGACCGAGTCGTCGGTCATCGGCGTATCGACGTAGCCCGGGCAAACGGCGTTGACCGTGACTCCCCGAAGCGCCACCTCGGCGGCGACCGAGCGGGTGAAGCCGAGCACCGCGTGCTTCGAGGCCGAGTAGGCCGAGATGTAGGCGGCGCCCATGCGGCCGGCGATCGACGCGATGTTGACGATCCGCCCCCAGCGGCGCTTGACCATCGGGCCGAGAAACGCCTGGGTGCAGAGGAAGGTGCCGGTGACGTTCACCGCCTGGATCAGGTTCCACTCTTCGAGAGTCTGGTGCTTGATCGGCGACGAGCGCGCGATGCCCGCGTTGTTGATCAGGATGTCGACCGCGCCGAGCCGCTCGATGGCGGCCTTGGCGAGCGCCTCCACCTGCTCGGCGTCGCTGACGTCGCACGGCACCGCCCACGCTTCGCAGCCGCGCTCGCGCAGGCTCGACGCCACCGACTCGATCTGATCGGCGCTGCGCGCGCTCACCACCACGCGAGCGCCCTCGTCGACGAGCGTCTCGGCCACCGCGGCGCCGATGCCGCGGCCGCCGCCGGTGATCACCGCCGCGCGTCCCGCCAGCCTGTCCGTCTTCTCTGTCGTCACGATTGCCCCGCCAGCCGTTCCGCGATCGCTTCCTCCAGAATACGCCCGAGGACCTCAATGGTCGCACGTCCTTCCTCGGAAGTCGCCTCGGCAGGGTACCCGAAGTAGGCCTCGGGGCCGCCGGCCGTCACGAACGAGTCCTTGCCCTCGCGGATGGCCGTCGACAGCGAGCTGGGGTTCGGCTCGAGGGAAGCCTGGATCTCTTCGCGCACCAGCTCCGGCCGCGCCGCCATCACGATCGAGCCCTCGAAGCGCCCGGCATGGCAGGCGCCGCTCTTGAACTCGTCGGTCAGCCGCGACCCCCACGGCTTACGCGTCAGATCGGGGAAAGCGACCGCCAGGCCGCTCTCCTCGAGCGCCGTGGCCGCCGCGTGCAGCGAGCCGAGGTGCGCCGGATCGAGGTGGGCGTTGGCGACCGCGAGACAGCGGCAGCGGGGAAGGCTCGAGCCGATGTCGACGATCAGCCGGGTGACCGTCTCGGGGCCGACCGAGATCGTACCGGCGAAGCCGGCGGCAAACGGCGCCGCCGAGTAGTCGATCGCCGGCAGCATCAGAGGCGTCCAGAAGCCCGCCTCGAGCCGCGCCGCGGCGGCTTCCGCCATCGCCTCGGCGATCACGCCGTCGGTCGCGAGCGGCAGGTGCGGACCGTGCGCTTCGGTCGCGCCGACGGGGAGAATGGCGATCAACCGATCGGCGTCCAGCGAGTCGACTTCGGTCCAGGTGAGCTCGGACAGACGGATGCCCCGCACTCGGAAAACCCTAGCATGGAGTTTGTCGGATCACCCCCCTCACCCTCGATCCCTCTCCCACCCTCGAGGTGGGAGAGGGACGCCGCCACCCGGCGGTTGGTGGGGGGAGGCTAAGCTACGATCTTGCGGTGAGTGAGCTGCTGGCGAAGTACCCGACGGTGATCGAGCTGCCGCTCGAGTGGGGCGACATGGACGCCTTCGCCCATGTCAACAACACCGTCTACTTTCGCTGGTTCGAGAGTGCCCGCATCGCCTATTTCGAGGCGGC
>JAHEKO010000286.1 GCA_024638355.1 Acidobacteriota bacterium | reverse complement strand
GCTATAGCATCGCGCATCGCCTGAAAGAGACGGGCGCCCGGGTCGAGTGACCCTGAACCTGGGGGAGAGCAGACCAATGTCCCGATCCGAGTCTTCCGATCGATCCCAAGAGTCGCCGGCCGTCGCCGGGCGGCTCGCTCGCTATCCGTCGCTCTTGACGTTTGCGGCGGCGGCGGGGGTCCTGGCCCTGCTCCAGGGCGGGTTCCAGCTTCTCGTCCAGCAGAGCTTCGACAAGCAGCTCGCTCTCGGCATGGCACGACTGGGGCTGATCATCGGCATCGTCACCGTGCTCCTGTTCGTTCCGATCGCGCTCCTCGCGCGGCGGTGGCACCCGAGCGCCCGGGCCGGCGACCGCGGACGTGCCTTCCGCTCGCTGCTCTTCGGTTTCACGGTGGCCGTGGGCGTGTGGATGATCGTCCGCTCGCTGGCCTCCGGGCCGCTGGTGACGGCGGCGCTCGCGCCGTGGCTTGCGGCGGCGGTTGCGCTGGCCGCCGGCGGCTGGGTCGCGCTGCGGCCACCGTCGGAGCGGCTCACCCGGCGGGCCGCCTGGCTCGGCTTGGCGGCGCTGATTCTCGCCCTGCTGCCGTGGGGTGCCCCGGGCCCACCCGCCCCACCCGGCGCCGAGGGAGCCGAGGAAAGGGTCTCGGCCGAGAACCTCGCCGTCGCCCGTCGATCCGACCGACCGTTGCCCGACGTCGTCCTGGTGTCGATCGACACCCTGCGCGCAGACCGCCTCGGTGCCTACGGCCAGGTGCCCACGCTGACCCCCGAGATGGATCGCCTCGCCGAAGAGGGGCTCGTGTTCGAGCGGGCTCTGGCCGCTTCGCCGTGGACGGTGCCGAGCGTCGCGTCGATGCTCACCGGTCTGCCGACCGTCCGCCACGGTGCCGGTCTGCCGCTCGGCTCGGGACCGACCTTCGTGCGCTCACCCCTGAGCGCTCGCTACGCCTCGATCGCCGAGCGCTTCTCGGCGGCCGGTTATCGCACGCACGCGATCGTCGCCAACGCCTTTCTCAACCCGGGGATGGGCATGGCGCGGGGCTTCGACGCCTTCGACATGCCGCTCAACCGAGCCGTGGGGGCGATCTTCATGGCCGACATACCGTTGGTGCGCCTGCTGGTGACGCTCTTTCCGGTCGAGAGCTGGGCGGACTACCGGGCGCAGGGGATCACCGACGCGGCGGTCGCGGCGCTCGCGCAGGAGGACGATGCGCCTCTGTTTCTCTGGGTCCACTACATCGACCCGCACACCCCCTACCAGGCCGACCCCTCGGAGCTGGATCTCGACGCCTGGGCGGCGGAGGTGCGGCAGCGCCAGCCGGAAGTGCTCGACGACGGCACGATCGTCGGCGAGGTCTTCGCCGGCACCTCGCACGTGCGCAGCGGCTACATCTGGCTGGGTCCCGAAGACCGGCGGCGCCTCGGCGAGTACTACGACCGGGCGGTGAGCTACGTCGACGGCGAGGTGGGGCGGCTGTTCGCCGCCCTTCGCGAGCGACGAGAAGAGCGCGGCGTGGTCGCGGCGCTCACCGCCGATCACGGCGAAGAGCTCTGGGACCACGGCCATTTCGAGCACGGACACGACTACTACCGCGAGGTGACGCGCGTGCCGCTGATCTTCTGGGGGCCGGGTGTGGTGCCGGCGGGTCGCGCGGCGACGACCCTCGCCGGCCTGGTCGACGTCGCCCCGACGCTTCTGGATCTGGCCGGGTTCGAGGTCGCGCCGGCCGCGGCCCCCGACGAGGGTCGATCGCTCGCCGGCTCGCTGGCGGTGGCGGAGCCGAGCGTCATGAACGAGAGCCGGCCGGCCGCGGACGAAACGGACGAGGTATACGACTCCCCGGCCGAGCGGATCGTGCGCTTCTCGGGCGGCAACCTCTACGGCCTGCCGGCGGTGCTTCTGGAAGACGATACCTGGCGCTTCATCCTACGGGCCAATGGTGTCACCGAGCTCTACGACGTCGCCGGCGATCCGCTCGAGAGGCGCGATCTGTCCGCCGACGAGCCGCTGCTGGTCGAGAGCTTCCGCGCGCTCCTCGAGCCCCGCCTCCAGGTCTTTCTCGAGAACGCGGCCGAAGATGCCGCGGCTCTCGATCCCGAGACGCTGAAAGCGCTCCAGTCGCTCGGCTACGTGCAGTAGCTCGGGCTCCGCCGGCTCGCGACGAAAGCCGGTGAGAAGAGCAGGCTAGGCGACCCGGTTTCCTGAGTCCTGCGCCGCCTCGGACTCGGCTGGCGCGTCGTCGTCGGCGTCGGCTTCCGACGGTGGCGGCTCTTCGTCCGCGAGCGCGAGCTCTTCATTCGCGCCGTCCTCTTCCTCGTTTCGGCGCTTGCCCCAGGGCTTGGAGAAGGTCGCCCAGATCCCGCCGTGTGTCTCGGGCTCGGGAATCTCTTCCAACGGCGGCCCGACCACGGCGTGGTCCTCGCTCTCCTCCTCCGCCTCCTCGTGAGGCGGGCTTGGTTCCTCCGGATCGACCGTCACGGTCAGGGGCTGCTCGCGCGCCTCCTCGAGCTCGGCCTGGACGTTCGCGAAGTCCTCCTGCAGCCTGGCGTGCTCGGCGCGCACGCGCTCCACGAGCTTCCGCGCGCGCCGGGCGATGCTCTTCTGGGCGGCCAGCGTCGATTCCATACCGCCGTGCTTGCGGCGCAGCTCTTCCATCTCGGCGCCGAGCTCCTCGTTTCCCGACTCGAGGCTGCGGATCCGCTCGTCGGCCTCGGAGAGCCGCATGCCCAGCGAGCTCGTCTCGTGCTCGAGCTCGATGTTCCTCTCGGCGGACTCCTCGTAGCGGCGGCGCAGCTCTTCCATCTCGGCCTGCCTCGACTCGAGCTCCTGGCGCAGCTCGGTGTCCGCCGCCTCCAGATCGTCGAGCTGGGTACGTAGGGTCGATTCCCGGTCGACGGCGCTGGCCTCGACCTGCTCCACCCGGGCCTGGGCTTCGGCCAGCGCTCCTTCCGTCTCGGCGAGCTTGCCGCTCACCTCGTCGAGTCGACCGGCGGATTCGTTCAGCTTCTCGACCTGGGCTTCGAGCCGCTGCGTCTCCTCCCGAGCGGCTTCCAGCTCGTCCGCGAGCGCCTTCTTCTGCGACTCCAGCCGGTCTCGATCGGCCATCGCATACTTGCCTTGCTCCCGGAACCGGGCGAGATCGGCGTCTTGCGCCGTTACCCGCTCTTCCAGGAGGCCGAACTCGGTACGGACCACCTCGAGCTCGTCTCTGAGGGCCCCCTTCTCGCTCTCCAGCGTCTCCAGGCGGGGCTGATCTTCCGAGCGGTTCTCTTCCAGCTCGCGAAGCTGGTCGGCCAGCCGGTCACGTTCGGAGGTCAGCTCCTCGAGCTCCGCCTGCCAGCGTTTGCGCTCCTTCTTGTGCTTCTCTTTCACGCGGCCCAGCTCGGCCCGCACGAGGTCGCTCCTGAAGTCGGCAGCCTCCGAGTCCGGCGCCTCCGGCGCCTCCTCTTTCTCGAGGTCGAAGACCTGTCGACCGCTCTTGGAGCGTACGTCGACGATGCGCGCGATCAGCTGCTCGCCCTCCGGATCGATCTCGAGGAAGCGGATTCCCGCGCCCTTCGCCGCGGAGTCGCCGTTTCCCAGCGTCCAGGCCACCTCGCCTCGTCCCCGGATCAGGGTCTCCCCGTCGGTCAAGCCGACGGCGAAGTCGATCTCGGTGCCGGCCGCCGGCGGATCTGCCGTCTCGACGTACATGCCGTTGAGCGACACCTGTCCCGAGAGCCCCTTGAGGAGGGTCCGGAAGTCCTTGAACCCGAGAGAGATCGCCGGTTCGCGCGCGCTCGCGTCGGCCATTGGACGAGGCTACCGCCTATGGCCAAAAGTCGATGTGAACAACTCCGCAGTCGGGCCGAGAGGATTTCGGCGGCCACTTCTTGGCCGCGGGCCGTCTGTCACACTGCCGATTGACGATGAGGCGAGTCGGAGCGGTAGCGGCCCTGGCCGTCGGCGCCTATCTGGCGACCTGCCTGGTGTTCCACTGGAGCGAGCCCCGGGTCGATTTCGGAGACGTCCCCGAAAACCCACTTTCGGAGTCTCTTCCTCCCGGTTTCCTCTGGGGCGTGGCCACCGCCGCCCACCAGATCGAAGGCGGGAACGTCTGGAACGATTGGGCGCGATTCGAAGCCGAGCCGGGGAACATTCGCAACGGCGAGCGGAGCGGGCGGGCGAGCGACCACTGGAACCGGAAGGCCGAGGACGTGGCGCTGATCGGGGCACTGGGCGCGAACGCCTACCGGTTCTCGATCGAGTGGAGCCGGGTCGAGCCGATCGAGGGGGAAGGGTCGGAGGAGGCGTGGGCCTGGTACGAGGATCTCGTCTCACGGCTGCGCGCGGCGGGCGTGACCCCCATGGTCACGCTTCTCCACTTCACCCTGCCGGCATGGCTCGCCGACCGCGGCGGATTGACGGCCGACGACTTTCCCGAGGCCTTCGCCCGCTTCGCGGCCGAGGCCGGGCGCCGGCTGGGCGCCGAGGTGGACCTCTGGTGCACCCTCAACGAGCCCAACGTGCAGATGTATCAGGGCTACGTCGAAGGCATCTGGCCGCCGGGCGTGCGCGATCCGGCTCAGGCCGCCGAGGCCTTCGCCGGGACCGTCCGCGCCCACGCGGCGGCCGCCGAGGCGCTGCGCGCCGAAGACCCCGGCGCGCGGATCGGCCTGGCGGTCAACAACATCGTCTTCGATCCGGCGTCGCGCTGGTCGCTCCTCGACTGGATCGCCGCCGACCAGGCCGACGCCGGCTTCAACTGGGCCCACTACGACTCGATCGCCGCCGGCCGGGTGCGATTCGATCTGGCCGGTTTCCCGTCGATCGACGAGCCGCTCGAAGCCCTCCTCGGATCGGCCGACTGGGTAGGCATCAACTACTACCGGCGCAACATGGTGCGCTTCGATCCAGGCGCCCCCGGCCTGGTCGAGCTCCGGCCGGGGCCCGGTACCCTGAGCGACTCGGGGATCGAGATCTATCCGGAGGGCCTGCTGCGACTGCTGCGCCGGATCTGGAAGCGTTACGAGCTGCCGGTCTACGTCACCGAGAACGGCGTCGCCGACGCGACCGACGGCTTGCGAGCCGACTTCCTCCGCAGCCACGCCTACGCCGTGGCCCGCGCGCTCGACGAGGGCATCCCCGTCCACGGCTACTTCCACTGGTCGCTGATCGACAACTTCGAGTGGTCCGAAGGCTTCGAGCCGCGTTTCGGGCTCTATCGCGTCGATTACGAGAGCTTGGAGCGCTCGCCGACCCGCGGCGCGGAAGAGTTTCGGCGGCTGGCGCCCAAGTAGAGGCCGCAGACGGTGACGGCCGCGGCGGCGGTCGGCAGGTGCGGGAGCCGCCCAGGTCGGCCCGGCTCGAGCGGGCGATAGATTCACCTCGATGCGGCCCGACACCGTTCTCACCCTGCTGAGCCTCTTCGGCGCGCTTCAGGGTCTCTTGCTGGCGTTCGCCGTGGGCTCGCTGAGCGGAGGA
>JAHEKO010000285.1 GCA_024638355.1 Acidobacteriota bacterium | reverse complement strand
ACCGGGGCGGTCCCCTCGGGCCGCAAGCTCAGCTCGCGACCCTTGCGGTCGGCGAAGCTGTACATCTGCTTGCCGACGATGTCGGTCGATTCGCCGACGCCGCGCACGAAGAGGTCGGTGCTCTCGAGCAGCGGTGTGCGGATCTCGCCATAGCCGTAGTCGGTGAACACACGACGAGCGACGCCTTCGACGGCGCTCCAGACGGCCGTCTCGGGAGGTAGCAGGTCGCGCGTGCCTTTGACGCTTCGGAGCCGCTTCGACATCGGCCGCGAGTCTATCGGGGTTCGGTGCCGGAGGCGCGCTGACGGTAAGCTCCTGGATCTTGACGGACTCCCCGGCAGTCGACGTCGTCATCCCAGCGTTCAACGAAGAGGCCTCGCTGCCGCTGGTGCTCGCGGCGATCCCGAGGCCGCCGGTGCGGCGGGTGGTGGTCTGCGACAACAACTCGACCGACGCGACGGCCGAGGTCGCCCGCGGCGGCGGCGCGGTCGTGGTGCACGAGCCGCGGCCCGGCTACGGCGCCGCCTGCCTGCGGGCGCTCGACCACCTGCGGCGGCACGATCCTCCCGAGATCGTCGTCTTCCTCGACGGCGACTACTCCGACTATCCCGAGGAGCTGCCCGCGGTGATCGCTCCGATTCTGGCCGATCGCGCCGAGGTGGTCATCGGCTCCCGGGTGCTCGGCCGGCGCGAGGCCGGAGCGCTCCTGCCGCAGGCGCGGATGGGCAATCTCGTCGCCTGCGCGCTGATCCGTCTCCTCTACGGGCATCGCTACACCGACCTCGGGCCGTTTCGCGCCGCTCGCTGGTCGGCCTTCGAGCGGCTCGGCATGCGCGATCGAGACTTCGGCTGGACCGCCGAGCTGCAGGTGAAGGCGTTGCGCCTGGGGATGCGGGTCACCGAGGTGCCGGTCAGCTACCGCAAGCGGGTCGGGGTGTCGAAGATCACCGGCACGCTGCGCGGCACCGTGCTCGCCGGGTACAAGATCCTCTCCACCGTCCTCCGTTACAGTCTGGGTCCGTTGGAGCGGAAGTGATGGCCGAAGCCGAGATCGACGTCGAAGTTCGTTACGCCGAGACCGACCAGATGGGCGTTGTCCACCATGCCAACTACCTGGTCTGGCTCGAGCTCGCCCGCACCCGTCTGTGCGAGCTGACCGGCTTTCACTACGGCGAGATCGAGAAGATGGGCTATCAGCTGGTGGTCACCGGCGCCCGGCTCGAGTACCGCCGGGGGGCGCGCTACGGCGATACCGTGAGAGTGGCCTGTACCCTCGAGCGGATGACCAGCCGCACCCTCACCTTCGGCTACCGCGTTCAGCGCGAGGGCACGCTGCTGGCGCGCGGCGCGACCGACCACGCGTGGTTCGACGTCGCCAGAGGCCGCGCCTGCCGCGTGCCGCCCCGCCTCGAAACGGCCTTCGCGGTGGTCCTCGACCGCTCCTGAGACCCGGCGCGCTTACAATGAAACGCCTATGAGCCGGCTCCGAATGACGACCGCGGGGGAGAGCCACGGGCCGGGGCTGACCGCCATCCTGCAAGGCGTGCCGGCCGGGCTGAAGATCGACTTCGCCTTCGTGCAGAGCGAGATGAAGCGCCGGATGCACGGCTACGGCCGCGGCGCGCGCATGAAGATCGAGACCGACGCGGTCGAGATCCGCGGCGGGGTGCGCGGCGGCGAGACCCTCGGCTCGCCGATCGCCGTGTGGATCGCCAACCGCGACTTCGACAACTGGCGCGCGGTGATGGATCCGGTCGAGGTCGATCCGCGGCGGGTCGAGAAGCGGCGGGTGCACTCGCCCCGACCCGGACACGCCGATCTGTCGGGCGGCCTCAAGTATCTGCGAAGCGATCTGCGCGATGTCCTCGAGCGGGCCTCGGCGCGGGAGAGCGCCGCCCGCGTCGCCTGCGGGTCGATCGCCAAGCTCCTCCTGCGCGCCGTCGGAGTCGAGATCCGCAGCGGGGTGCGCTCGCTCGGTCCGATCGGCGTCGACCGCCCGGTTGCGAGCTGGGAGGATCTTCTGGCCGTCGACGACGAATCCCCGTTGCGAGCCGTGCACCGCGATCTCGAAGACGAGATGGTCGCGCTCGTCGATCGCACCAAGCGCGACGGCGATACGCTCGGCGGCGCGGTGACCGTCATCGCCCACGGCGTGCCGGCCGGTCTCGGCTCGCACGTGCAGTGGGACGAGAAGCTCGACGGCCGGCTCGCCCGCGCGGTGATGTCGGTGCCGGCGGTGAAGGCGGTCGAGATCGGCGCGGCGCTTGCCGCCAGCGCCGGCCCGGGAAGCGAGGCCCACGACCCGATCGAGCTCGAAGAGGGCCGCTGGCACCGCCCGTCGAATCACGCGGGGGGTCTCGAGGGCGGCGTGACCAACGGCGCAGACGTCGTGGTCACCGCCTACAAGAAGCCGATCTCCACGCTGCGCAAGGGCATGCCCTCGGTCGACATCGACAGCGGCGAGCCGCAACGCTCGCAGTACGAGCGCAGCGACGTGACCGCGCTGCCCGCCGCCGGCGTCATCGCCGAGTCGATGGTCGCGCTGGTGCTCGCCGACGCCCTGTTGGAAAAGGTGGGCGGCGACTCGATGACCGAGCTCCTGGCCCATTTCGAGTCCACCCGCGACCTCCAAGCCTCCTGGCCCAATTCGGGGACAGGTTAACTATTTCCGAACACATTACGAAGCTACCCGGCGCGGGCCGGCGCCTTGAGGTACCTTTCGGTCGGTCACACCGCTCGCAAGTGCGCGCCTAACCGAGCCCGTAATGCACTCCGAAATAGTCAACCTGTCCCCGAATTAGAGGAGGATCAGGGCGACGCCGAGGCTCATGAGGGCGACGGCGACGAGTTGGGGTCGGCCGATCCGCTCGTCGAAGAAGAAGTGGCCGACGGCGAGCGCGGCCGCCGAGCCGATGCCCCGCTTGAGGCTCTCGACGAGGCCGATCAGGAGATGGGAGATGGCCACCAGGAAGAGCGCGATCGCGGCGGCGGTGACGACGATCGAGAGCAAGGCGAGCCAGCGCGCGCCCCGGGGCAGGAGGATCTCGCCGACGCGGCCGCGCATGGCGAGCGCCACGAAAGCACCGGCACCGACGCCGAAGTTGAGCACCATGGCGTGAAACGGCACCTCGGCCCGGGCTAGCGCCATCTTGTCGAGCGGCGTGGCCAGGGCCCAGGCGAGGGCGACGCCGGCCATCAGCAGCGCGCCGCGCTCGCGCAGCAGCGCCCGCCACGCGTCGCCCAGGTGGAACCGATCGTCGAGACCGAGGTTGACCAGGAAGGCGCCGGCGACCACCAGGAGAATGCCCAGAGCCTCGCGGGGGGTCGGCACCTCGCCGAGCAGCGGCACCGCCAGCACGCTGGCGAAGGCGGGAGTCAGCGACAGCATGGGGATCGTGACGCTCAGCGGCGAGCGGCGCAGCGCCTCGAAGAAGGCCAGGTTCGCGGCCACGTTCAAGACGATCGACACGCTCGCCGGCAGCCAGTAGCCGTCGCCCGCGGCGGGGAGGCCGCGGACCAGCCACCAGACCGCGAACAGGGGGACGGCTCCCCAGGCGATGACCACCAGAACCGGCAGCGGTCGCGCGCGGGCCATCAGCGCCTTCCGCGCGACGTCCGTCACCGAGTAGCCGATCGCGCTGGCTACCGCGGCCAGAACATAGATGAGAGGCGCCGCCATGGATCGATCGAATTGTAAGACCGTTCACAGCCCGCCGCCACGCCCGTTGCTACACTTTTCGCGGCATGCCTCTGACCGCTCAAGTTCTCGCAGAAGTCCTTGAAAGACAGGGACTTATCGACAAAGCACAAGCCCAGGACATCCTTCGCGAGGCCGAGTCGATACCGGCACGTCAGCGCAATCTGCGCGCTTACGAGCAAAAGGCGGTCGCCTACGACATCGTCCAGCGCCTGCGGCTGCCCAACAACGGCACCCCGAACAGCGTGCTCGGCGAGGTCGAGATCGCCCGTGCCGTGGCCAACGACGTCGGCCTGCCCTTCGTGCGAATCGACACCCTCAAGCTCGACGCCGACCTGATCGAGTCGAAGATCTCGCGCCCGTTCGCCCGCAAGCACCGCATGGTGCCGCTGCAGCTCGACAACGGCAAGCTCCGCGTCGCCTGCTCCAATCCCTACGACATCGAGGGGATCGATTCGTTCCGCCGCATCGTCGACCGCGAGGTCAGCCTGGTGGTGGCGTCGGAGCCCGACGTGCTCAAGGCGATCAACGAGGTCTACGGCCTGCGCCATTCGGTCAAGCGGGCCGAGCGCGACCTCTCCACCGGAATCGATCTCGGCAATCTCGAGCAGCTCGTTCACATGAAGAGCGAGAGCGAGATCGAGTCGAGCGATCAGCACATCGTCAACGCGGTCGAGTTCATGCTCCAGCACGCCTACGACAACCGGGCGAGCGACATCCACATCGAGCCCAAGCGCGAGGAGAGCCTGGTCCGATTCCGCATCGACGGCGTTCTGCACGACATCCAGACCATGCCCAAGGTGGTTCACAAGGCGGTAGTCAGCCGCATCAAGACCATGTCGCGGCTCGACATCGCCGAGAAGCGGCGTCCCCAGGACGGACGGGTCAAGACGACCCGCTCGGGCGTCGACATCGAGCTCCGCGTCTCGACCCTGCCGACCGCCTTCGGTGAGAAGGTCGTCATGCGCATCTTCGGCCCCGACATCCTGCTCAAGGACCTCGGGCAGCTCGGCTTCTATCCCGACGAGCTCGAGGTCTTCAACGAATTCATCAGCCGGCCGCACGGCATCATCCTGGTAACCGGACCCACCGGCTCGGGCAAGACGACCACTCTCTACTCGGCGCTGAAGACCATCGCCAGCCGCGAGATCAACGTGACGACCATCGAGGACCCCATCGAGATGGTCTACGAGGACTTCAACCAGACGGCCGTCCATCCCAAGGCGGGCGTCACCTTCGCCGCGGCCCTGCGGCACATTCTGCGCCAGGACCCCGACGTCATCATGGTGGGAGAGATCCGCGACAACGAGACCGCGCAGTATGCCGCCCAGGCGGCGCTGACCGGTCACCTGGTCTTCTCCACCCTGCACACCAATGACGCGGCGTCGTCCATCACGAGGCTCGTCGACCTCGGCCTCGAGCGCTACCTGATCAGCTCGATCCTGATCGGCTCGATCGCCCAGCGGCTGGCACGCAAGGTCTGTAAGCACTGCGCCGAGGATCGCTTCCTGGAGCCGGACGAGGTGAAGGCCCTGCACCTGACGGTGCCCAAGGGCAAGCGGGCGCGAGGGAAGGTCGGCGAAGGCTGCTTCGAGTGCCGTGGCACCGGCTATCTGGAGCGCACCGGCATCTTCGAGATCTTGCCGATGACCGAGGCCATGCAACACCTGGTGATCGAGGGCGCCGACGCCCCGCGCCTCAAGCGCGAAGCCGTCGCCGCGGGGATGAAAACGCTACGGCAGTCGGCTTTGCGCAAGCTCGCCGAGGGCGTGACCACCTTCGAAGAGGTGGTCCGGGTGAC
>JAHEKO010000284.1 GCA_024638355.1 Acidobacteriota bacterium | reverse complement strand
GGTTCGACGCGGCCGACGACGGCGTATCCGCGCCCCAGCAGCTCGGCCGCCTCCTCCACCCTTCCCTCGGCCACCAGGGCGCGGATGCGGGTGCTGGAGATCGCCTCGCCGTCGTACATCACCTCGGCCACGCCGTAGGCGCCGAAGCCGAGCTTCGCCCCACGCTCGACCAGGTAGTCGAGACTCCCCTCGCGGCCGCGACCGAAGGTGAACCGCGAGCCGACGTGCACCTCGGCGACCGACAGCCGTTCGACGAGGAAGTCGTTGACGAACTCCGCCGCCCCGGTGCGGGCGAACTCGGAAGTGAACTCGATCACCGCACAGAGATCGACGCCGCTCTCTTCGAGGAGGCCGAGCTTCTGCTCCATGGTGGTCAGGGCGAGCGGCGCAGCTCGCGGGCGCAGCACCTTGAGCGGATGAGGCTCGAAGGTGACCACCATCGACTCGGCGCCGCGGTCTCCCGCACGCCCGCGGACACGCTCGATCAGCCGTCGCTGGCCGCGGTGGACGCCGTCGAAGTTGCCGATGGTCACCACGGCTCCACGCGGCAGGTCCGGCCTCCGCCAGGCGTCCTCGAACAGCCTCATGCTCAGCCGATCGGCAATGTGTCGGCCGCAGCCGTGGGTCGGGCCTCGGGTTCGGCCGAGCGCGGCCCCACGATGCGCCCGACCAGATCGTCGGCGTGCGCCTCGGTGATCTCCACCTCGGCCAGCGCGGGCGTTCGCACCACCCCCTCGTTGATCAGCAGCCGGCCGTCGATTTCGGGCGCCATCCCTTGGTGCCGCCCCTCGAGCAGGTGCTCGGTCTCGCCGCAGACCCCCTCGATCAAGGCCTCCATGCGCCGCCCCACCAATCGCTGCCGGCGCTCGATCGAGATCGGGCGCTGCGCCTCGAGCAGCGTGCGCTGCCGCCGTTCGGCCACCGGTCGCGGCACCCTGCCGCCGAGCTCGGCCGACGGCGTGCCCGGCTGGGGGCTGAATACGAAACAGCCGAGGTGGTCGAAGCGGGCCTCCCGCACGAAGGCGAGGAGGTCGTCGAAGTGCTCCTGGCTCTCGCCCGGGAAGCCGACGATGAAGGTCGAGCGCAGGAAGATGTCGGGGGCGTGCCGCCGCGCCCGCTCGAGCAGCCGCAGATACGACTCGCCCGAGCCGCCGCGCTGCATCGCCCGCAGAATCTCGCGGTGGCTGTGCTGGAGGGGGATATCGATATACGAGACGAAGCGCTCCTCGCTGCCCATCAGGCGCAGCAGGTCCTCGTCGAGGGTCGTCGGATAGGCGTAGAGAAAGCGGATCCAGGGAATGTTGGTGTGCTCGAGCAGCAGCTCGACGAGGCGCACCATGCCGTGGCGGCCGAGGCCCAGATCCTCGCCGAAGCGCGTGGTGTCCTGGGCGATCAGGCAGAGCTCGAGGGCGCCTTCGGCTTCGAGTCGCCGAGCCTCCTCGATCAGGCTGCCGACCGAGCGGCTGCGAAAGCGGCCTCGCCAGGACGGGATGGCGCAGAAGGTGCACGGGTTGTCGCAGCCTTCGGCGACCTTGAGGTAGGCGAAGCCGCGGGTGGTGAGGACGCGTGGCGCGGTGTGATCGAAGACCGCGTGCGACGGGCTCGCCGCCGGCGGCCCGCCGCCGATCTCCACCACGTCACCGACCCGGCGTAGATCGTCGAGCCCGACGAAGCCGTCGATCTCGGGGATCGCGTCGGCCAGTTCCTCGCCGTAGCGGTTCACCATGCAGCCGGCCACGAGAAGGCGCTCGACGCCCCGGCCCTTGCGCTCCGCCACCTCCAGAATGGCCTCGATCGACTCCTCCTTGGCCTCGTCGATGAACCCGCAGGTGTTGACGATGACCGTCTCGGCCCCTTCGAGGCTGTCCGAGATCGCGTGGCCCCGCCGGCGCAGCTCGCCCAACAGGATCTCGCTGTCGACCTGGTTCTTGGGACAGCCCAGGCTGATCAGGCCCACGGTGGAAGGCTTGGTCTCGTCACTCATCCAGCCCGGCAGTCTAGCAGTCTACGGCGGTAAGCTCGGCCTCCGATGAGTCTCGCCCTCCACCTCGCCGAGCGGGGCCGGCTTCCCGACGGCGCGCTCCGTCTCGCCTTCCGCCGGCATCTCCGCCGGCGCATCCGCGCCATCGAGCTGGAGACCGAGGCCGAGCGCCAAAGCCTCCTGGAGGAATGGGTGGAACGAATGGACGCGAGCCCCCGCTTGCCGGAGGTCGCGCTCTCGCCTCCCGGCGGCTCGGCGGCCGCTGCGGCCGTCCTGCATGTCGCTCTCGGCGCCCGTTTCAAGTCGAGCTGCTCCTTCTGGCCGGCCGGAACGGCCGACCTCGACGCCGCCGAAAGCGCGATGCTCGCACGCACCTGCGAGAACGCGAGGCTGGAGGACGGGATGGACCTTCTGGACCTCGGCTGCGGCTGGGGCTCGCTCGCACTCTGGTTGGCCGAGAGCTATCCCGCCTCTCGCGTCGTCGCGGTCGCCGCCTCGCCGCTCGAGCGAGAGTTCGTCGCGCGCCGGGCCGCCGAGTTGGGCCTCGATCGCCTCGAGATCGCCCCTTCCGGCCTGACCGACTTCGCGGCCGCAGCCGACTTCGACCGCGTCTTCGCCATCGAGACGTTCGCGCGTACCCGTAACTACCGCGCCCTCCTCGACCGGATTCGTGGCTGGCTCCGGCCCGGCGGGCGCCTGCTGGTGCAGAGCGCCTGTCATCGGCGCTGGCCGTATGCCGTCGACGACAAACGAACGGGCGAGTGGCCCGCCGCGCGCCTGTTCGCCGCCGGACTGGTGCCGTCGGACGATCTGCTCGGCCGGTTCGCGGACGGGCTCGAGGTGGAACGCCACTATTCGTTCAGCGGCGAGCACTACGAACGCACTGCCGAAGCCTGGCTGCGGCGCCTGACGGCCCGCCGCGCCGAGATCTCGGGCCGCGGCGCCGCAAGTGAACGGCGCGCGACGCTTCGTCTCTACCGTCGCTGGCGGCTGGTCTTCCTGGCCTGCGCCGAGCAATTCGGCTGTCACCGGGGCCAGGAGTGGTGGGTCAACCACGACCTTCTACGGCGGGGCGGCTCGAGCTAGCCTACTCCAGGCGCTCGATCGCCTGAATGACGTCGCCTACCGTCTTGAGCTTGACGACGTCGTCGTCGTCGATCTCGACGCCGAGCCGATCCTCGAGCTCGACCAGCAGCTGGAGCGCCTTCGGCGAGTCGATGCCGAGCTGGCCTACCAGCTCGGTCTCCGGCCCGAGGCTCTCCACCTCGACCCCGCTGACTTCGGCAACGACCTCCAGGGCGACGCGCTTGCGCTCCATAACGGTGAGAAGCTACCACGCGCCGGCGCGGCCGTCACTTCAGCCGAGCCGTTCCAGCTCACCCCTCAGGTAGAGGCCGCGAATCTCCGCGCGCTTCACCTTGCCGCTGGTCGTGCGCGGGATGCGGCCGCGGCGCACGAAGGCCACGTCGGCGACCGGCAGGCCGATCTCCAGGCCGATCCGGCTCCGCACCCGCGCGGCGGTCTCGGAGAGCACCTCGGGGTCCTTCTCCGCCGTCTCCGCCACCAGCACCAGCTCCTCGCCTTCGGGCCCCCGCGCCACCGCGAACGCGGCGGAGCGGAAGCTGCCGCCGCCGCCCGTGGCGCTCTCGGCGAGGCGCTCGAACTCGTGAGGCATGAAGTTCTGGCCGCGAACTATCAGGATCTCCTTTAGGCGGCCGGCGATGAACAGCTCCCCCCGGTCGACGAACCCGAGGTCGCCGGTGCGTAGCCAGTCTCCCGCCAACGCCTCCGCGGTCGCCTCGGGATCGCGGTAGTAGCCGAGACAGACCGACGGACCCTTGACCCACACCTCGCCGAGCTCCCCGGCGCCTGCGTCGGAGCCGTCGGGAGCCGTGATTCGCAGCTCGGTGTCGGGAATCGGCTCGCCGGTGCCGACCAGCTCGTCGAGCCCGAGCCCGGCGTCGGCGCCCCGCGGCACGGGCAGCGTGCGCGGGCCCTCGCCGCGCCGATCGAGCGTAACGGCCAGCGCAGCCTCGGCCAGCCCGTAGCAGGGGCGGAAGCGGTCGCGCGTGAAGCCGCTGGCGGCGAAGCGGTCGCAGAAGGCCTCGATCGTGCCGGCGCGCACCATCTCGGCGCCGGTCAGGGCCGCCTGAAACGAGCGCAGATCGATCCGCGCCGCCTGTTCCGGTGCAACCCGCTCGGCACAGAGCTGGTAGCCGAAGTTCGGCGCCGGCGCGACCGTCGTACCCCGGCTGCCAACCAGGTCGAGCCACAGCTGCGGACGCGCGAGGAAGGCCTGGGGCGGGGTCAGCCAGAGGTCGCGGCCGTTCAGGATGCTGTAGACCACGCTCAGGAGGCCCATGTCGTGGTAGAGCGGCAGCCAGAGGACGGCGGCATCGAACAGCTCGTGGCTGCGCTTGCCCCACGGCGCGCCGACGACGGTGTCCAGAGCGTACGCCTGGTGAAGGGCGGCGCGATGCGGGATCATCACGGCTCGCGGCCGGCCGGTGGAGCCGCTGGTGAACTGGAGAAACGCGAGCTCTCCCACCTCGGCTCGCGGCGCGGCGAAGCTCGTCGCCGCGGCGCTCGCCAGCTCCCGCGGAGTCAGCGCCTGTGCGCCGTACAGGCCCGGCCGCTCGGCCGCCTGAGTCGCTTCGAGCCAGCGGCCGCCGACCACGAGCCGGGCTCCGATCAGCCCCACCGCCTGCTCGATTCGCGCGGCCGCCGCCGCTTCGGGGACCGTGCCGAGGGCGGGCGGAATGGCCGAAGGCACGGCGCCCGTGAGGAGCGCGCCGAACCAGGCGTCGAACCACTGCCAGGAGGTCGGCAGGCAGACGATCACCCGGTCGCCCTCTCCGACTCCGAGGCCGGTCAGGCGCTCCGCGCTGTCGCGAGCCGCTGCCAGCACCTCCGCGTGCGTCCTGACGTCGGCCCGGCGCCCCCGACGATCGAGGATCCCGATCCGCCCATCGGAGATCTTCGCGGCCGCGGTCAGGGCGGCAGGGAGCGACTGTCCAAGATGAACCATGCGGCAGGCTAGCTGGCTAGACCAGCTCGGCGTCGGTGACGATCTCGACGGTGGCCGGACCGGCGTGCGCCAGCGCCCGCTCGAGCGCTTCATCGAGCTCGGAGGCCTCGGTCACCCGGATGCCGAGCGCGCCGCACAGCTCGGCGTAGCGAGCGAAGTCTGGATTGTGGAGCGAGGTCTGCCACACGTCCCAGTCCCCGGCGCGCTGCTCCTTGGAGATCTTGCCGAGCTCCGAGTTGTTGAGCAGCACGTGGGTGATATTCATGTCGTACTTGACCGCGGTAGTGATCTCGCCCATGTACTGGCCAAAGCCGCCGTCTCCGGAGACCGCCAGGACCGGCCGGCCACGAAACCGCGGGTCGTCTTCGAGGGTGGCCGCCCAGGCTCCCATCGCCGCCGGATAGGCGAAGCCGATGGAGCCGAGATAACCCGACATCAACACCGACTGGCCGGTGCACTCGAAGTAGCGTCCGAACGAGTAGGTGTTGTTGCCGA
>JAHEKO010000283.1 GCA_024638355.1 Acidobacteriota bacterium | reverse complement strand
GCTCGGCCTCGGCGAGCCGCAGCTCCGCCTCGAGCACGTTCAGCTGGCTGAAGGCGAGGTCGTAGTCCTCCTGGCTCGTCAGCCCCTGCCCGAGCAGGTCCTTCTGCCGCGCCTCGCGCAGCCGCGCCAGCTCGACCCGGTGGAAGGCGCGGTCGCGGTCGGCCACCAGGCTCGTGTCGTCGAGCCGCACCAGCGCCTGGCCGCGCCGCACCCGCGCGCCCTCGGTGAACAGGATCCGATCGATGACGCCGGCGATCTCGCTGCGGATCGCGACCTGCTCGTCCGCCCGGATCGTGCCCACCGTGGAGAAGCGCTGGGTCAGCCGGTGCGGCGTCGCGACCCGGGTGTCGACCTCCAGCGGCGGCACAGGCGTCGCGACGCCATCCGAAGCTCTCGCCTCGCCGAAGGGCTCGAGGCGCCGATAGATCAAGAAGCTGACCACCAGAATGGCCAGGCCGACACCGAGAAGCAGCTTGAGAGGTCGAGTCACGAGCAACTTGAAATTATACGGCCGTCTGCGGCCCGCCGCGCGCCCGGCTTGCGGCTCATCGAGTCCGACCGCCGGCTCCGATCACCCGCCGTGCCGCGCCTCGATAGCGGCCGCGGCGTCGGCGCGGCCCAGCGCCCGCAGCACGGCGGCGTAGGCCGCGGCGGTCGCGCCGAGGTCCGGATGCTCGCTGTCGAGCTTGGCTTCGCGAATGGCCAGAGCGCGCTCGAGGTACGGCTCCGCTTCCGCCGGCGAGTCGCGAAGACGGTAGAGCTCGCCTATCAGGTGGAGTACGTCGGCGACATCGGGATGATCCGCGTCCAGGCTCGCCTCGCGGATCTCGAGCGCCTCGCGCAACTGACGCTCCGCCCTGGCGTAGTCGCCGCGATCCCGATGCAGGAACGACTCGTCTCGCAGCAGGATCGCCATCGACAGCGAGCGCGAGCGCGAGCCGTAGAGCTCGCGCGCCCGGGCATACTGGCGCTCCGCCTCTTCGAAGTCGCCCTGCCGGTAGTGCATCCAGGCGAGATTCGCCACCGCCATGCCGACGTCCGGATGCTCGGCTCCCAGCGTGTCGCGCTTCAGCTCGTAGGCGCGCCGCAACAGGGGCACCGCGTCCTCGGGACGCCCCATCGCGTCGTAGAGGATGGCGAGGTTGTTGAGGCTGCCGGCCACCTCGGGATGATCCTTGCCCAGCACGCGCTCCTTGATCTCGACCGAGCGCTCGAGCAGCGGCTCGGCTTCTTCGTATCTGGCCTGCGACCAGAACAGCACCGCCAGATCGTTGAGCACCAGTCGCACCTGGTAATCGTCCGGCCCCAGGAGCTTCTCGTAGAGGGCCAGGGCGCGGCGCAGGAGGCGCTCCGCCTCCTTGTAGTCGCCCAGGCGCCAGGAAACGATGCCGACGTCGCTCAGGCTCTTGGCGACCTCCGGGGTCTCCGGCCCCAGGGCCGCCGTTCGGATCCGGAGCGCGCGCTCGAAGAGCGGCGCGGCGGCCTCGTGCTCTCCCAGCTTGGAGCGCACCCACGCGAGCTGCGACAGGCTCGTGGCGACGTCCGGATGGTCGGCGCCGAGCCGTCGCTCGCGAATCTCGAGGGCCGCTTCGGCCAGCGGCAGCGCCACCTCCTGACCGCCCTTCTTGTGATGCGCCGCGGCGAGCCCGTCGAGGCTCTCCGCTGCCTCGAGGCTGTCGGGCCCGGCATGCTCCTCGCGGGCCGCGAGCGCCTGCTCGAGCAGAGGGATCGCCTGGTCGTAGAAGCCCAGCTTGCGGTAGATCGTGCCGATCGTCTGCATCAGGCGGGCGCGGATCAGCGGCTGCTCCTCGAGCCCGCGGTCGGCGCGGAGCGCACCCTGGTCCAACAGCTCGCGCGCCGTGATCGTCTCGCCTTGCGCCCGGCTCGGGTCCGAGACCTCGAACAGCTCGATGAGAAAATCCGAGACGCGCCGCGCGTTCTCCGCCTCCTGCGTAGCCCGGCGCTCCGCGGCGCGAGCGCGCACGAAGCCGAGACCGGCGCCGGCCGCGCCGACCAGGATGGCCACCAGCACCACCGCGGCCGCCGCCACCGCCAGGCGGTTCCGGCGCACGAACTTCTGGACGCGATAGAGCGTGCTGGGAGGACAGGCGCGCACCGGCTCGTCGTTGAAGTGCCGCCGGATGTCGAGCGCCAGCGCGTTGGCGGTCTCGTAGCGGCGCGTGCGATCCTTCTCCAGAGCCTTGAGGACGATCCAGTCGAGATCTCCCTTGAGGTCGCGGCGCAGCCGCTCGACGTCGGTGGAGCGATGCTCGGCGATCGAGCTCGAATCGGGAGAGGTCGTCAGGCGGGTGCTCGGACGCACCGGATCCTCCTCGAGCAGGTGCCGGCGGACGGCCTCGTAGCTGCGCTTCTTGAGGTTCTGGGGATCGAAGACCCGCGTGCCGATCAGCAGCTCGTACAGCAGCGCCCCGAGCGAGTAGACGTCCGCCCGGGTGTCGACGTCGAGGCCGCCCATCTCGGCCTGCTCCGGGCTCATGTAGCCCGGGGTGCCGATGAAGTGGCCGTAGCGCGTCTTGAGGCCGCCGTCGGTGAGCGGTTGCGCGATGGCTTTCGCGACCCCGAAGTCGATGATCTTGGGGATCGGCTTCTCGCCCTCGACCTTCACCAGCACGTTCGACGGCTTGAGGTCGCGGTGGATGATGCCCTTCTGATGGGCATGCTGCACGCCCTCGCAGACCTCGACGAAGAGCTCGAGCCGCGCCTTCGTGCCGAGGCGGTACCGATCGCAATAGTCGGTGATCGGCATGCCCGGCACGTACTCCATCGCGAAGAACGGCCGGCCCGACTCGGTGGCGCCGGCATCGAACACCCGAGCGATGCTCGCGTGGTCCATCAGCGCCAGCGCCTGCCGCTCGGTCTCGAAGCGCGCCACCAGCTCCGCCGTGTCCATGCCCACCTTGATCAGCTTGAGGGCGACCGTGCGTCGCACCGGAGAGAGCTGCTCGGCCTTGAAGACCTCCCCCATGCCCCCCGAGCCGATGCGCTCGACCACCCGGTAGGGTCCGATTCGATCGGGGAGCTTCTTGCCGCCGCGCTTGACGGCAGGCGCGCTCAAGTCGCCGGGCGAGACCGGCGTCGGAGTCTCATCGCTGTCGACGCGTGACAAGGCACCCTCGTTCCAACCGGCCCGCGGGCCTTTCTCCGCTCGAGCCTCCGAGCGCCCGCGCGCAACCTGTCGGAGTTCGGTCGAAATCGTAGCACCGTGGGCGCGTCGTCGAGGCTCCGGCTCCACTACGATGGGGCCACGTGCGCGAAGCCCGGATCCTCGTCGGCGGAACCGCCATTTCCTACGCCGTGCGGCGCAGCGCGCGGGCGACGCGGCTACGGCTGACGGTCCGGCCCGGGAGGGTCGAGGTCGTGGCGCCCATGCACGTCGACGACGCGCTCATCGTCGGCTTCGTCGAATCGAAGCGCCGCTGGCTCTACGCCAAGACCGAGGCTCTGCGCGAGCGGTCGCTCGGGGCCCTGCCGCGTCGATTCGAGAACGGTGCCCGCGTCCTCTTTCGCGGCCGCTTGCTGGAGCTCCGCGTCGAGCCCGCCGACGTCCGGCGCGCCACTCTCCGCTTCGCCGGCGCATTCCATGTGCGCGTACCGCGCCGTCTGGGGGAGGACGAGCGAGAGCGAAGGGTGCGCGCGCGGGTCCTCGCCTGGCTGCGAGACCGCGCCCGCTCCGCGGCGGCCGAGCTCGTGAGGCGCCACGCTCCCGCTCTGGGAGCCGCTCCGACCGCTCTCAGAATCGGTAATCAGAAGACCGTCTGGGGAAGCTGCTCGGCGCGCGGCACGATCTCCCTCAACCTGCGGCTGATGGCGGCGCCGGAACCGGTGTTCGAATACGTGGTCGTCCACGAGCTCTGCCACCTGGTCGAGCGCAACCACGGCCCGCGCTTCTGGGCGCTGGTGGGCCGGCTGCTGCCGGACTACCGCGAGCGGCGAGCCTGGCTCAAGAAGCACGGCGTAGCCCTGGGGTGAGCTCGGCTAGGGCGAAGCCGGCGGCTCCGCGGTGAGCGCCAGGCGGAACCCCCAGTTCCGGTCGCGATCCCCGGGCAGGTCGTCGCTGCGGTCGGCGGCACGGCAGTGGCGCGGAATGCTGCTCCACGAGCATCCGCGGCGGATCTTGTGGACTCCGGTCGCGGGCCCGAGCGGGTCGATCGCCGCCTCCGCCGCGGGCACGGCGCGCCAGTCCCAGGTCCACTCCCAGACGTTGCCGAGCATGTCGTGGAGACGCCAGGGATTGGCTCGCTTCGAGCCCACCGGGTGGGTGCCGCACTCGGCCGCCGGCAGCTCGCGCTCTGCCCACTCGACACACGGCCAGGCCGGGCGGTAGTCGACTCCGCTGTTGCCGCCGTACCAGGCGATCGGCGAGAGCCGCGGCGCCGAGTTGAGGCCGGCGAGATCGATCGCGCCGATCCACGTCGGCCCCTCGGTGCCCGCCCGCGCCGCGCGCTCCCACTCGGCCTCGGTCGGCAGCCGGAAGCCGAGGCAATCGAGGCCGGTGAAGCGCACCTCGCCGCAGGCGTAGTCGCCATGGCACCAGTCCTCGCCGAGAGCGCACCCCGATCCCGGCTCGCCCTCGCAGTCGATCAGCTCGTAGCAGGCCTTCATCCCCATCGCCTCGGAGGCGCGGTTGGCGAACGCCAGGGCGTCGAACCAGCTCACCCGCTCGACCGGGCAGTCGTCGCCGCACGCGGCCAGGAACGAGGGCTCCGTGTCCATCTGGCGCGCCCACTGCCCCTGGGTCACCTCGGTCTCGCTCAGCCAGAAGCCGCGCCTCAGTGTCACCTGCCGCGGCGTCTCGTCGGCGTCGCGGCCGTCCTCTTCCGCCGGGCTGCCCATCCGGAACGTTCCCGCGGGAACGTAGCGGAAGGTCATGTCGAGCTCGTCGCTGCGCATGGCGTCGCCGCCGACGGGCTCCAGCGGTCCGAAGCAAGCGGCGAGAGGAACCACTAGAAGAAGGGCGGCCCACGGTGGGGCACGGAGGATCCGTCGATTGCGCGCCGATGCTAGTCCACCCACGTGGCCAAGCCGGAATTGCTGGAGAAGGCCGCCGAGTGGGTAGCAAGATTCGCTGGCGACAGAGCGTCCTCCCAGACCGAGCGCTATCGAGCCCTACCCCGAGCTACCCATCACGAGATACGCCCCCGTGATGTAGGCGACGATCCACCAGCTGTAGGCGATGCGCGAGAAGCGGTGGAGCCCGGCAGGCACAAGCGCGTCGCCGAGCCGCGCGCGATGGCGCCAGGCGAGGAGGGTCTCCGTCAGCATCGCCGCGAGCGACGAGAAGCCGAGCAGGGCGTGCAGGGTGAACGGCCCGCGGCTCGAGCCGGCGATCATGCAGGCGGTGGCGGTCACGTCCAGCACCACGCCGAGCCGCAGCCAGTTCAGCGTGGCCCGGCTCACCCGGCGCGAGCGCTGCTCCGAGATCACTCCGATGCCGTAGCTCACCAGGGCTAGATTCACGATGACGACGCCGGCAATCAGGATCGGGCTCATGGGGTCGG
>JAHEKO010000007.1:17641-22031 GCA_024638355.1 Acidobacteriota bacterium | reverse complement strand
CGCGCCGGATCTCGGACTGGAAGAGGATGATGACCACGATCGGCAGGATCAGGATGAAGTTGCCGAGCAGCGCCTGAAGGGTGGGGAGGCCGATGGCGCCCGCGCCCCAGTAGATGCCGCCAAGAAAGAGGATCCCGAGCAGGATCTGGACGCCGCGCGTCCCGCGGATGAGCAGCAGCAGGTTGTAGATGAAGATCGCGACCAAGGCGATGTCGGCGAAGTCACGCCAGGTGAGATCGGCCCAGGTCATTCGGCGCTCCGCCGCGCTTGCTCGAAGGCGCCGAAGACCTTCATGAACTGTACGGTCTCGGCGACGTCGTGCACGCGCACGATCGCCGCGCGCGCGACCATCGCCCAGCCCACGGCCGCCAGGCTACCGGGCAGGCGGCGGTCGACGCCGGCGCCCGTCAAATCGGCGATGAAGCTCTTGCGACTGGCGCCCAGCATCAGCGGCCGGCCGAGCTCGGCCAGCTGCTCGAGCCCGGCGATGAGCTCGACGTTGTGGCGGACCGTCTTGCCGAAGCCGATGCCGGGGTCGAGGATGAGCTGATCGCGCGCGACACCGGCCGCTTCGGCACGGCCCACCGCCTCTGCGAGCTCGGCGGCGACCTCCCCCAGCACGTCGCGATAGGCGATCCCTCTCTGCATCTCGCGGAGCCGGCCGCGGCTGTGCATCAGCACGAGCGGCGCGCCGGCCTCGGCGACCGCCGCGCCGAGCTCCGGGTCCGAGCAGCCGCTGATGTCGTTGACCAGATCGGCGCCGCCGTCGAGCGCCGCCCGGGCCACCGCGCCCTTGCGGGTGTCGGCCGAGATCGGCAGCTGGGTGAGCGGGCGGAGCGCTTCGAGCACCGGCAACAGCCGGTCGATCTCGCGGGCGGGGCCGACCGTCTCCGCCCCCTCGCCGTAGACGCCGCCGCCCGGCCGCGTCGATTCCGCGCCCAGATCGAGAACGTCGGCTCCCGCCGCGGCCATGTCCAGGGCATGAGCGAGCGCCCGGTCCCGGTCGTGCCAGAGACCGCCATCGCTGAACGAGTCGGGCGTGATGTTGAGGACGCCCATCACCAGCGGCCGGCCACCAAGCACGAGCTCGCCGCCGTGAGGCAGGCGCAGGACCCAATGGCGGGGGTCTACGACTGTCGATCCGGCGGGCATCGGGTCTGTGGACCGACTACTCCGTGGAGGGCAGGGGATCGGGATTCACCGGAATCCCCGGCTGCGGCTTGGGCTCGCCGGCCGGCTCGATCTCGCGCGGCGGCTCGTCGACTTGCCGGACGTCGGGCTCCGGCCGCGGCGGCCGCTGGGGCTTGAGGTCCTGGCCGGTCATCTCCTTGATGACGTCGTAGACCTCTGAGCCGTCGAGCGACTCGACCTCCAACAGCTCTTCGGCGATCCGGTCGAGCACGGCGCGATGCTCGGTGAGAATCGTCCGCGCCTGTTCGTAGGCATCGTTGACGATCGCCTCGACCTGGCGGTCGATGCGGATCGCGGTCTCTTCGCTGTAGTCGGAGCGCTGCGCGTAGTCGCGGCCGAGAAAGACCGGCTCCTCCTTCTTGCCGAAAGAGAGCGGGCCGAGCTCGGACATCCCCCACTCGCAGATCATCTTGTGCGCCATGTCGGTGGCGCGCTCGATGTCGTTGCCTGCGCCGGTGGTGATGTCGTCTTGAGTCAGCTCCTCGGCCACCCGGCCGCCCATCAGTACCCGGATCTGGGTCTCGACGTACGACTTCTTGTAGCTGTGCTTGTCTTCCTCGGGGAGCTGCATGGTGACGCCCAGGGCGCGGCCGCGCGGGATGATCGTCACCTTGTGCAGCGGATCCGCATTGTCGGAGAAGGCCGCCACCAACGCGTGGCCCGCTTCGTGGAAAGCGGTCACCCGCTTTTCGTCGTCGGTCAGCATCAGGGTCTTGCGCTCGACCCCCATCAGGACCTTGTCCTTGGCGTACTCGAAGTCGTCCATGCCGACCTTCTTCTTGTTGCGGCGTGCGGCGATGAGCGCCGCCTCGTTGACCAGATTGGCCAGATCGGCGCCGGCGAAGCCCGGGGTGCCGCGCGCGATCACCTCGAGCTCGACATCGCTGTGCAGCGGAATCTCGCGGGTGTGCACCTTGAGGATGCCGAAGCGCCCGTTGATGTCGGGTCGGTCGACCACCACGCGGCGATCGAAGCGGCCGGGGCGGAGGAGCGCCGGATCGAGCACGTCGGGGCGGTTGGTGGCGGCGATCAGAATCACCCCTTCGTTCGACTCGAACCCGTCCATCTCCACCAGCAGCTGGTTGAGCGTCTGCTCGCGCTCGTCGTGGCCGCCGCCGAGGCCGGCGCCGCGATGGCGCCCCACCGCGTCGATCTCGTCGATGAAGATCAGGCAGGGGGCGTTTTTCTTGCCCTGGTCGAAGAGGTCGCGGACGCGGCTGGCGCCGACGCCGACGAACATCTCGACGAAGTCGGACCCCGAGATGGAGAAGAAGGGGACGTTGGCCTCGCCGGCGATGGCGCGCGCGAGGAGCGTCTTGCCGGTTCCCGGGGGGCCCATCAACAGGACGCCCTTGGGGATCTTGCCGCCCAGCTTCTGGAACTTCTGCGGCTCGCGGAGGAACTCGACGATCTCCGAGAGCTCCTCCTTGGCTTCCTCGATGCCGGCGACGTCGGCGAACGTGACTTTCTTACCCGAGGCGCTCAGCAGCTTGGCTCGGCTCTTGCCGAACGAGAGCGCCTTGTTGCCGCCGGTCTGCATCTGACGCATGAAGAAGACCCAGAGCCCGATGATCAGCAGCAGCGGCGCCCAGCCGAAGAGAAACTGCAGCAGCGGATTCTCCTTGGGCTCCTCGACGTTGATGCGCACGTTGCTCTCCATCAGCGCGGGGATCAACTCCGAGTTGTAGTCGGGAGGGACGTTGGTGGAGAACTGCTGGTCCTTGTTGTACTGGCCGCCCTCGCGAAAGGTGCCGGTCACCTGCTGGCCGCGAATGGTGACCTCGGCCACCCGACCGTCGCTCACCTCCTCGATGAACTCGGTGAAAATCAGCTCCTGCTGGTTGCTTCGGCCGGCCTGGAAGGTGTTCCATAAAACGATCACCACCACGAAGATGGCGATCCACAGAATCAGGGTCCGAACGGTGGGATTCAAAGCTCTCCTCGGTGTTGCGGTCGGGGCGATCGGCCGGCGGGGCAAGAAATGCCCACTGGCGCTCGCCTACTTCAACGGTTGCGCGCCCTCGCCGATTCCCGAGCCGGGCTCGGTCAGCCGGCCGACGTAGGTAAGATTACCGTATCGGCCGCCCGTTTTCAGGCCGTAACCGATGAATCGCCCGCCCTTCTTGGGGGTGAACAGCCGGTAATCGACCTTCAACTCGGTTCGCCGCTCCTCGGGGAGATCGATCAGCGCGGCCACCAGCACGCGCCGGGCGTCGCGCTGGAGAAACTGCTGCCGCAGGTAGGTCTCGATCACCCCGGTCGTCACCACGTCCTTGACCAGGACGAGGGTCTGGCCCGAGACGTCCATCGAGATCGGGTAGTGGATCTCCATCACGTGGTCGTCGTGGGAGTCGGCGGAGTACTGCACTTGAATGAATTCGTAGCGAATGGGCTTTTGGATCGACCGCACCAGATCGGCGAGGAAAACGACCGAGCCACCCACCACCGAGATCAGCAGCGGGTCCTCGTCGCCCACCTCGGTCTCGAGCTGGCGCCCGACGGCGTTGACCTTGTTGCGGATGACTTCGGGGTCGTAAAGCTGCTGAATTCGTGGATCGGTCATCGCGCCTCGCTCATGTCCTCCAGCTCCGCGACCCAGACCCGCTCCTCGTCGCCGACGCGAAATCGATCGTCGATGGTGACACCCGGAACCCAGGCGATCGTGCCACCGACGCACAGGAGCGGAATCCGATCCCGCTCGGCACGCGGGATTCGGCTGTCGATGAGAACGTTCTTGAGCCGCCGGGAGTAGCGGCAGCCGAGCGGGCGCAGCCGGTCGCCCGGGCGTCGGTTGCGCACGGTCACCCGATCGCCGGCCCGAAGGGCGGCGCCCAGTCCCGTTCTCGTGGCTGATCCTCGGAACATCCAAGCGGCAACTGGAGAGCGGCCGACGCGCAAACGAAGAGAGACCTCCGCCATGTCGACCTCCCCAGGAACCCTTAGAGTATAGGTGAATTCGGGCGGCCGGGAGCGCACTCGCCGGAGCCGGAGACGGTCCCCGTGCTGCTGCCAGCGCCAACCGTGGCCGCCGTCGCCGCCGATCCTGCCTTGCGACTCGAGTTGCCGGCGCAGCTCGCCGACGGCGGCGAGTGAAGGCGGGTAGTCGGCTCCCGCCAGGCGGTGGAGAAGGGCGGCCGCCGCGGGCAGAAGCGGGCGGGGCAGATGCCTGACCGCCGCGAGGTCGAGGCTGGCGCCGGCG
>JAHEKO010000007.1:0-17541 GCA_024638355.1 Acidobacteriota bacterium | reverse complement strand
TCGAGGGCGTGATCCACGTGCGCCGCCTCGACTCGTGGCGCGCCGCTCCGCCGCAACCGCTCGAGCCCCCACAGCAGGGCCGTCGAGTCGACTCCGCCGGAGAATGCGACGAGAAGCCCGGCGTCGGCTCCGTTCGCCCCGAGTCCGCGGCAAAAGCCGTCGAGCGCGGCCAGGAGCCGAGCGCATGGGTCGCGCGCAGGCATGGGCAGGGGCCGGGATGGTGGCGGTGAAGGGATTTGAACCCCCGACCTAGCGGTTATGAGCCGCTCGCTCTAACCACTGAGCTACACCGCCTGAGAGCAATTCTTGAGGAAAGACCGGAGAAAGACAAGCTCGCTGCCCGGCGCCGCGGCCGGCGAGCCGGGAAGGCGGCGCCGCTGGAGTATACATCCGGCTCCGCCTCCGGCGACAGCGAGTGGGCGGGGCGGGCAGCCGACCCGGCTCGCGACGAAAGCCGGTGACAAGGTCGGGCTAGCTGCGGGCTATCCGGCTCGGGCCATGGCTTTCCGCTCCCTCGTGGGACGGGCGGAAATCGCTGAAGAAGGTGTCGGCGGAGCGGGCGAGCGAGGCCGCGCTGAGCCGATAGATGACGTGCTGCCCCTGCCGTTGATCCACCACCAGGTTGGCTTCCTTCAGAACCGACAGGTGGCGCGAGATGGTCGGCTGCGAGAGGTGGAAGTTGCCCACGATCTCGCCGACGGTGCGGTCGCCCTCGTTGAGCAGGCGGAGGATCCGCCGGCGCGTCTCGTCGGAGAGCGCCTTGAAGAACTTGTTGAGGTGGCGGCCGTTCTGCGCGTTGAGGGAGGCGGGTTCGCTGATTGCGTCCATGATTGGCTCCTTGTGTCTCCTTCGGCAGCCCTTAGGGCAACGGCCGTGCCAATCGTCGCGGGGCCGCAGAAGCAGTCACGTCGCAGACCATAGATGAATCCGCATGTACTGGATATGCAAAGAGTTACAAGGATTCGGGAAAAACCCGGCGACGCCGCGGCGAGCGCCGCCGGGTCGAAAAATGCGGCGAGCGAACTGCGAAAAAACCGGCTGGCTCGGCTCGATTTGTGGCTGATCTCGCGATCGAAGCGCTAAAAAGCCCCCTCGCCGGAGCGAGGGGGCGCAAGCGCCGTCGCGAAGGTCAGGCTAGGAGGCCGACTCGAAGCGGGCGGACACCGCGTTCCAGTTGACCACGTTCCACCACGCCTGAATGTAGTCGGGTCGCCGGTTCTGGTAGTTCAGATAGTAGGCGTGCTCCCAGACGTCGAGGCCGAGGATCGGGGTCTTGCCCTCCATCAAGGGGCTGTCCTGATTCGCGGTGCTGAACGCCTCGAGGCCGTTCGGGCCGACCACGAGCCACGACCAGCCCGACCCGAAGCGGGTCACGCCGTTCGACGAGAAGGTCTCCTTGAAGGAGTCGAAGCTGCCGAAGGCGCCGTCGATGGCCGAAGCGAGCTCGGCGCTGGGAGAGCTGTCGCCCCCGCCCATTACCTCCCAGAAGAGGGTGTGGTTGGCGTGGCCGCCGCCGTTGTTGCGCACCGCGCCGCGAATCGAGTCGGGTACCTGTTCGATCGAGCCGAGCAGCCGCTCGATGCTCATGTCGGCAAGGGCGTCGTGCCCTTCGATGGCCTTGTTCAGGTTGGCGATGTAGGCCGCGTGGTGGCGGTCGTGGTGGATCTCCATGGTGCGCGCGTCGATGTGCGGCTCGAGCGCGTTGAAAGCGTAGGGAAGATCGGGCAGTTGATGCATGAGATGGACTCCTTCTCGTGTTCGATAGGGGCTCGTTTCGTGAGGTGCGATTCTTACATGGACCCGGGCCGGCGCAGTAGTGGGTCCGTTTTCTTCGCCCGGGGCGGCAGGGGCCCGGCTGCCGCGCGGGTATTCCGCCGGCGCGGCTCCATTGACTTGGCGGGGGCCAATCCGTAGTATCTACCGGCTCCGGCGGGTCCTCCGCGAATCTCCACGGCCACCCAGGGAGGTTAGCTCAGTGGGAGAGCACCTGCTTTACACGCAGGGGGTCGTGGGTTCAAATCCCTCACCTCCCACCAGGTTGGCGGCGGACCCTGGAGCGAAGGTACAATAGGAAGTGCGTGCGGGGTCGTAGTTCAGCTGGTTAGAACGCCGGCCTGTCAAGCCGGAGGTCGCGGGTTCAAATCCCGTCGATCCCGCCATCAGCTTCCACCTCCCTGACCGACCCTCCCGAGCGAAGCCTCAAAGGAAGAGATCATGCGCGACAAGATCAAGCTCGTCTCCAGTGCCGGCACCGGGTACTTCTACGTCACCACCAAGAACAAGCGGCTCGCCACCGGCAAGCTGAAGCTCAAGAAGTACGACCCGAAGATCCGCAAGCACGTCGAGTTCGTCGAAGAGAAGATGCGCTAGGGGCGCTAGCCGGCGTACATCTGCAGGTCGGTGCCGACCGCGTCGGCGATGCGCAGCGTGGTCTCGAGATCGGGGTGGCGAACGAACACCCAGCCGTCGGATAGCAGGGTCTGCTGCCAGTCGCGCCGCGGGGCGCCGATCGGCAACAGCTCGGCGCCGACGATGTGCGGTCCGAAACGGTGGTGGAGGCTCGCGATCCCGTCGATCCGCTGAATCCTGCCGGTGCCCTGAGCGCGCTTGAAGATGATCGCCGTGTTGTAGAGGCGGCGCACCTGCTGCGAGAAGCGCTTGTAGCAGACCGCCTCGGCCCAGCCGCGGAAGACGTCGATGTCGCAGCTGTAGTTCATCAGCTCCACCGAGCGCGCGCCCGGCGGGCGGGCGCCGATCTCGCCGAAGACCGCTTCCCCGTCTTCCTTCAGAAACCACTCCATGTGAGTGAATCCGGTGCGGAAGCCGAGGGCCTCGAGGCTCTTGACCCCGAGCTCGATCCCCGGCGCCAGATGCTCGGCCTCGACCCTGCGCAGCGCCACCGTCTGCGGACTGACCCACTCGAGCGTCCGCTGCAGCAGCGGCCGGGGCCGGTACCACGAGACGTTGAAGTAGGCGATCCGCCCGTCGTGGCAGATCGTGTCGAAGGTGAACTCCTCGCCGTCGATGAACTCCTCGACGCTCACCTCGGCAACGTGGCGGATCCGCGGCAGCACGCTCTCCAGGTCGGCGGGACCGTCGATCCGGTAGGTGTCGGCGGAGCCGGCGCCCGCCACCGGTTTGACGATCAACGGATAGCCGATCCGCTCGGCCGCTTGACGGCACTCGCCCCCGGTCGTGGCGCGCGCGTGGTGAGGGGTGCGCAGACCGGCCCGCTGCAGCACCTCCTTCATGAGGGTCTTGTCGCGGAAGGGCCGGGTCTCCTCGACCGTCATGCCCGGGACCCCCAGGGCCTCCCGCAGGCGGGCGGCCAGCAGCATGCCCGGCTCCCAGACCGACTCGACGCGGTCGATGTGATGGCCGCGAAGCTGGCGCTGGACGTCGCGTACCACGCCGGCCTCGTCGAAGAGGGAGCCGACCTGGACGTAGTGGGTGAGGGCCCGGCGGGCGACCTCGGGCAGGGCGCCCGCCGGCTGATCGCCGAGCCCGATCACGCGCGCGCCGACTTCCGCCAGGCCGCGAACGAAGAGGGGCATCTCGGAAGGAAAGCCGGGCGAAAAGAAGAGGACGTTCATCAATCGGTCTCCAGGCGCAACAGGTCGAGCAACCGGTTCAGGCCGCTCCGCACGGCCTCGGTCTGGGGATGCCGGAGCAGGACGTAGCCGTCGCCCTCGTAGCCCTCCCGCCGCGGCTGCCCGGGCTCGGGCAGCCGCGCCTCGACGACCATGTCGCCCAGCTCCCGCTGCGCCTGATCGAGCCCGCGAATGGCGATGATGCGGCTGCCGGCTCCCTGCGCGCGGAGGAAGACCGCGCCCGCCGCGTAGCGACGCTCGGGTGGCTCGAACTCGCCGTGGATCATCAGACGGGCCCACGCCCGGTAGAAATCGAAGTCGTGAGAGAAGCCGAGCATCGAGGTGAGCTGCGCGCCGGGCGGGCGGGCCGCCACCTCGGAGATGGCCAGCCGGCCGTCGGCGAGCTCGAACCACTCGAGGTGGAAGACGCCGGTCCGCAGGCCGAGCGCCTGGAGGGCGCGGCCTCCCTGGCGCATGATCCCCTCGTACTCGGGGCCGCGCACGTCGCGCGGGAACAGGATGCACCACTGGATCCAGGGATTCTCGAGCACCTCGAGCGGCGTGGGGTAGTAGTGGGAGATCGAGTGCCAGACCAGGCGGCCGTCGATGGCGACGCCGTCGAAGGTGCGCTCGCGGCCGGTCAGATGCTCCTCGAGCAGCAGAGGCTGGTCGGACGATGGCGGCGACGCGGCGAGAATCTCTTCGAGATGCCGCCGCCGATCGACGCGGAAGGTGGCCTTGGCGCCCGCGCCCGCCGGCGGCTTGACCACCAGCGGGAACCCGGTCGCGGCGGCGAAGTCGAGCGCCTCCGCCGCCGAGCCGGCCAGGTGGTGCCGGGCGCACGGCAGCCCCGCCTGGCGCAGCACGCTCTTCATGCGCGCCTTGTCGCGGAAGTTGCGGGCCGTCTCGACTCCCATTCCGGGGATGCCGAGCCGCTCGCGAACGTGGGCGAGCTGGACCTGCAGATGCTCGAGAACGCCGATGAGCCGATCGGCGCTACCGAGCTTCTCGGCCACGCCCCGCACCGCCCATTCGAGCGCGGCCGGGTCGAGGGCGTTGTCGACCTTCCAGTGCGCCGCCAGGCGCTGCCTGAGCTCGCCCGGCAGGTTGTCGAGCGGCTCCTGGGTGACCAGGCCCAGGCGTACCTCGCGCTCGGCCGCCGCGCTCAGTATGAAGCGGACGGTCGCGGGCGCTGAGTAGGGCGCGACGAAGACGACGTTGGGCATCGGAGTCCGAACATCCTACGGTCTTTTGCTCCCCACGTATAATCTCGTCTCCCCATAGCGTAGTCAGCGGCGGATCCCGCCCCTGCGAAATAGATCGAGGAGGGGTCGCGTGCACGTTCTGTTCATCGAGCCGAAGTTCCCGACCAACCAGCGGCAGTTCGTTCGCGGGCTCCAGGCCGCGGGCGCCCGCGTGACCGGCATCGGCGAGGCGCCGATCGAGCACCTCGACGACGAGCTCAAGGGCTGGCTCTACGGCTACGAGCAGATCGGCTCGGTGTGCGACGAGGGCGCGCTGCTCGACACCGTGCGCCGGGTCCAGGCCCGCGAGTGGGTCGATCGCATGGAGGCCACGGTGGAGGCGCACATCCTCCCGGCGGCCCGGGTGCGCCAGGCCGCGGGAATCCCCGGCACCTCGGTGGAGACCGCTTTTCTCTGCCGCGACAAGCCGGCAATGAAAGAGGTCCTGCGCAAGAATGGCGTCGCCTGCGCGGCGTCCGACGGCGTCTCCTCGGCCGACGAGGCGCGCGCGTTCGCCGCCCGCGTCGGCTTTCCGATCATCCTCAAGCCGCGCAGCGGGGCCGGCGCCGCCGACACCGAGCGCATCGACAACGCGGCCCAGCTCGAGCGCGCCATCCACGCTCACGGTATCGACCGCGGTCACTCGGTGGCCGCCGAAGAGTTCGTCGAGGGCCACGAGGGGTTCTACGACACCGTAACCGTCAACGGCGAGATCGCCCACGACTTCATGTCGCACTACTACCCGGGGGTGCTCGAGGCGATGCGCACCCGGTGGATCACTCCCTACGTGATCACCACCAACCGACTCGACGTCGCGGGCTACGACGAGGTGAAGGTGATGGGGCGGCGGGTGAATCGGGCGCTCGGGATCGGTACCTCGGCGACTCACATGGAGTGGTTCTTCGGTCCCAAGGGCCTCAAGTTCGCCGAGATCGGGTGCCGTCCCCCGGGAGTCTCGGTATGGGATCTCCACTCGGCCGCCAACGAGATCGACCTCTACCGCGAGTGGGGCATGGCGATCGTCCACGGCCGGGCCGAGTCGCCGCCATCACGCCGGTACGCGGCGGCGATGGTCGCGCTGCGGCCGACCCGGGACGGGCGGATCTCCGGCTACGAGGGGGTCGAAGAGATCCAGCGCCGCTACGGCGAGGCGATCCTCGACGCCCACCTGCCTCCGCCCGGAACGCCGACGCAGCCGATCGAGGCCGGCTACATGGCCAACGCCTGGGTGCGGCTTCGCCACCCCGATTACGACGCCCTGCGCGAGATCTGCGGCGCCATCGGCCAGACCATCAAGGTGTACGCCGACTAGCCGATCCCGCGCCGCCCGAAAAAGCGTGCGGAGTCGGTTGGTTTCGGCCGGGGCAACAGTTGCCCGGCTGCCGCGCGGGTATCCCGCCGGTGCTCGCGCTGCCTCCCTACCGCCTCGGGCCAAACCAACGGATCCGCTACGCGAGAAGGTGCCGCGGCGATTCGCTGGCTGATTGTGGTATGGTCCACGGCTCTGCCTGTCGTCCCGGCCCACGGCCGGGTCGCGTGATCCGTTTGCCGGTGCTCCTCCGCTCCCTTGTCGAAAGGAGCGGAGAATGGAGTGCAAAGAGAGCCGCCAGCTCTTGCGGCGGTGCGCCCGCCAGCGCGACGGGCTGGCGTGGAGCGAGTTCAAGCTGCGATACGAGGCACGGCTGGTGGCGGGAGTGCGTAAGGGGCTGCGGCGCACCGGCATGTGGAACCCGCCGGTCGAGCTGGAGGACCTGCTGCAGGAGGTCTACTGCAAGCTTCTGGACAACGGCGGCCGCTGCCTGCTGCGCTGCCGCGGAGAGGCCGAGGAGGCCATCTCGGCCTATCTCGGCCGCATCGCCGAGACGGTGGCCATCGACCGCGTCCGGGCCGAGGTCGCGGCCAAGCGCGGCCGCGGACGGATCATCCATCTACCCCGGGAGCGAGGCGAGATCGACACCGTCGATCCCGCGAAGGGGCCGGAGCAGCGGCTGCTGGAGCGGGAGTCGAGCTCGGTCTTCCTCGCGCGCTGCCGCGAGGTGGTGGGGCCACGGCAGGCGAAGCGCGATCTGCGCGTGCTCTATCTCGCCTGTATCGAGGGCTGGCGCAGCCGCGACATCGCCCGCGCCCTGGGCCAGGGGTTGACCGCGAGCAGCATCGATTCGCTGGTCCATCGGGCGCGCAAGCGGCTGGCGGCGAAGGGGATCGGCATTCCGCCGCGGGGGAGGCCGATCGCGGCAGCCCTGGGGTAGCATCCCGGCGTGATTCGCGTCTTCAGCGACGAGCGTTGTCTCGACCACGCCATGCCGTTCGGCTTCCCCGAGCGCGCGGAGCGGTTGCGCCGGGTGCTGGAGGCCTGCCGCGAGGAGGGCTGGAGCGTGCCCGCCGCCGGGCGGCACGATCGCGTCGACAGCGCCGTCGCCGCGGTGCACGACGGCGCCTACGTCGAGCGGTTCCGCAAGGCGGTCGAGAGGGGCGATGGTCTGCTCGACTCGAGCGACAATCCGCTGTCGCCGGGCACGTGGCAAGCGGCGCGGGCGGCGGTGGCCTGCGTGCTGGAGGCTGCGGATTGGCTGGTAGACGGCGAGGGCCGCACCGCCCTCGTCGCTACCCGTCCACCGGGGCACCACGCCGAGCGTGGACTGGCCATGGGCTTCTGCTTCTTCAACAACGTGGCGGTGGCCGCCGACTACCTGCGGCGCGAGCGCGGCGTCGAACGGGTGGCGATCTTCGACTTCGACGTTCACCACGGCAACGGTACCCAGCACATCTTCGAGGAGCGGGGCGACGTTCTCTACGCGTCCGTCCACCAGTATCCGTTCTACCCGGGGACCGGCGGAGCCGGAGAGCGCGGTCGGGGAGCGGGCGCCGGAGCGACGGTCAACGTGCCGCTGCCCGCGGGCACCGGTGACGCGGGCTACGCGGAGGCCATCGACGAGCGAATCGTGCCGGCCTTGCGCGACTTCCGGCCCGACGTACTGCTGCTGTCTGCGGGCTTCGATGCCTGGCGCGGCGATCCGCTGGGCGGCATGCGGGTGTCGGAGGAGGAGTTCGCGCGGTGGGGAGCGCTCCTCGGCGAGCTCGCCCGGGAGCTGTGCTCCGGCCGCTCGCTGGCGGTGCTGGAAGGCGGGTACGACCTCGACGCATTGGGCGGGCTGGCGGCCCGCTTCACAGCCGAGCTGGCCGGAGGCTAGATACCCGCCGCGGCGCGCCGGTCGTCGCCCTTGAGCTCCTGACGGCGGGCCAGAAGGCTGGTGGCCTCGTCGAGCGCCTCGAGCGCGCGCAGCACCTGCAGGTCGCCGGCCGCCAGGATCTGATAGCGCGCCTCGATGCCGAACGCCGAATTGAAGATCTCGGCGTGCAGATAGCGCTCGGACATGGCGGCGTCCTCTTCGGAAGCCAGGCCTTCGATCTCCTCTTCGGTGGCCAGCTCCTCCTCCAGCAGCCAGGCGCGGAACTCGTCCATCAAGCCGTCGGGCAGGGTCCAGGCGCGGTTCTCGATGATCCTCTGGGCGGTGTAGGCGTTGGCGAAGTCGAAGAACGCGCTGCGGCTGAGCAGGTACTGCATGAGCGTCGAGATCTCCTGCCCCTCGATCTCGATGTCGGGCGCGATGCCGCCCCCGCCGTAGACCTCGCGGCCCAGATCGGTGCGGTAGACGTCCCCCGGGGCGGCCTCGGCCTCTTCGGAGTCGGTGTCCTTCGCGTGGATCCGGTAGTCGAACCACGAGCTGTAGTCGCGCTGGATCAGTCGCCCGGACGGCGTGTAGTACTTGGCGGTGGTCAGGGCGATGCCGGACTGGTAGGAGAGGGAGTAGACCGTCTGCACCAGGCCTTTGCCCCAGGTCGGCGTACCGACGATCAGCCCGACGTCGTGATCCTGGATCGCGCCGGCGACGATCTCCGCCGCCGAGGCGGTACCGTCATTGACCAGGACCACCACCGGCAGGCCGAGCTCGTCGTAGCGGCTCGAGGCGTAGAACTCCTGGAACGACTCCCGCGTGCGCCCTCCGGTCTCGACGATCTTCGAGCCCTCCGGCAGGAACTGATCGGCGACCTCGATCGCCTGGTCGAGCAGGCCGCCGCCGTTGTTGCGGAGGTCGAGGAGCAGCCGCTTCATGCCCTGCTCCCTGAGGCCGGCGATCGCCTCGGCCACCTCCTTGCCGGTACCCCGATTGAAGTCGGAGATCGACAGGTAGCCGGTCTCGGGCGTGATCATGTAGACGTAGCGCACCGTGTCCTGTGGAATCTCGGCGCGGGTGATCGACAGCTCGAGCGGCTCGTCGAGTCCCTGGCGGATGATCTCCACACGCACGCTGGTGCCTTTCGGCCCCTTGAGGCGGCTGACGGCGTCGTCGATGTTCATGCTGTCGGTGGTCTCGCCCTCGATCTTGCTGATGACGTCTCCGGCGCGCAGGCCCATGCGCGAGGCCGGCGTGCCCTCGATCGGCGTGATCACGGTCAGCTGGCCGTGGCGCATCCCGACCAGAATGCCGAGCCCGTGGAAGCTCGACCGCTGCCGCTCGCGCATGTCGGCGTAGGCCTCGCGGCTGAGGAAGCTGGTGTGGGGGTCGAGGTTGCGCACCATCCCGTTGATCGAGGAGGTGACCAGATCGTCGTACTCGACGTCGGCGCCGTAGTTCTCGTGCGCCGCGGTGACCAGCTCGGTGTAGACGCGCAGCAGCTCGCGCGCCTCGTCGGTGAGCGCCAGCACGCGGTCGCCGACCACGCCGCCCAGCAGCATCGACAGGGTGAAAAGGGTGATCGCCGTAGCGCGCCAGCCGCGTCTCATGGGCGAGAGAATAGCAGAGGATTGCTCATGGTTTGCTTCCCTGCAATACGTGCGCCGGTAGCGGCGGGTTCTCGCGCCCCGGTCGGGGCTCGCTTGACTTTCGCCCGTCCGCGCTCGATCATGACCGCGGAGACGAAATGGGCCCCATCGGCATCCCCGAGATGCTCTTCATTCTGGCCATCGCGCTCTTGATCTTCGGGCCGCGGCGCCTTCCCGAGTTCGGTCGCACGATTGGCAAAGCCCTGGGCGAGTTCCGCCGGGCGACGACCGACCTCAAGCGCTCGCTCGACGTCGAGATGATGACGGCCGAGCCCACCCGACCGGAACCCTCGACGCGCGCCTCCTCGGCCGCGGCGGCGGCGGCAACGGCGCCGGGCGAATCCTCCGGCGGCGCGGGCGACGACCCGGAGCCGTCGACCGCGGCAGCGGAGACGGAGCCCGACGCGGCGAGCCCGAAGCCGGCCTCTGCTCCACGGCGCGGCTCAGCGGACGACGGCGCGGAAGACTGATCCGCCGATGAACGTGTCCGAAGGCTCGCAACGGGGGCCGGAAGAGCTCCCGCGAATGAGCCTGATCGAGCACCTCGAGGAGCTTCGCCACCGCATACTCAAGGCGCTTCTCGCTTTGGTGATCGGTTTTCTGGTGTGTTGGGCCTTCGCCAAGCCGATCGCGGAGATCCTGGCTCGGCCGATCTACGAGGTGCTGCCGGAGGGCGAGAAGCTCGTCTTTCTCGGCGTCACCGACGCCTTCGTCCTGTACGTCAAGGTGGCGCTCCTCGCCGGTCTCTTCCTGACCGCGCCGTTCGTGCTCTACCAGGTGTGGCGCTTCGTCGCCCCCGGTCTCTACCAGCGGGAACGCCGCCACGCCTTCCCCTTCATCTTCTTCGGCACCCTCTTCTTTCTCGGTGGCGGCGCCTTCGCCTACTTCGTCGCCTTCCCGTTCGCCCTCGAGTTCCTGATCGGGATGGGCGAGGCGTTCGAGCCGCAGATCACCGTCGAGCGCTACTACCGCTTCCTGCTCTACATCATGCTCGGCCTCGGCCTCATGTTCGAGCTGCCGATCGTCATCTTCTTTCTCGCCCGGATCGGCGTGGTGACGCCGGCCTTTCTGATGCGTCACTTTCGCTGGGCGGTGCTGATCATCTTCGTGATGGCGGCGGTCATCACCCCGACGCCCGACGTGGTCAACCTGCTGCTCTTCGCCATTCCGACGATCCTGCTCTATCTCCTCGGCGTCGGCGCCGCCGCCCTCACCCAGAAGAAGAAGGGGAGTCCGGGGTCCTAGGCGTCGAAGCTGAAGGCGGCCAGGGCCGCCGCCCAGTCGCCGCGGGCGCGCAGGATGCGCTCGACCATCTCGCGCACGGCGCCGGCGCCGCCCGGCCTGTCGAGCACCTGGTGGACGACGGCGCGGACCTCGGCGGCGGCGTCGGCCGGCGCAAAGCTGAGGCCGGCGCGGCCCAGCACGCGCAGGTCGGGTAGGTCGTCGCCGACGAAGGCGACCCGGCGTGCGCTCACGCCCTGCTTCTCGAGGAAGGCGTCGAAATCGGCGCTCTTGTCCTCGGAGCCCTTGATCACCTGGTCGAAGTCGAGCTCGTTCGCCCGTCGATCGAGCGCCGGCGAGGAGCGGCCGCTGAGCGCCCCGATCTTGAGCCCCGCCTTCTGGGCGAGCCGCACGCCGAGGCCGTCGCGGGCGTCGAAGCGCAGGAAGGCGTGGCCCCAGCGGTCGTAGAAGAGGCCGCCGTCGGTCATCACGCCGTCGATGTCGAGCAGCAGCCATTCGAGCTCCGAGGCTCGACGCGTCAGCTCTTCTTCAGTCAGAATCGGCATTCTCAGAAGAGCTCCGTGCGCCAGAGGTCGTGCAGGTGAACGATCCCGGTGGGCCGGCCCTCGGCGTCGCAGACGAAGAGCGAGGTGATCCGGTAGTGCTCCAGCCGGTTGAGCGCCGCGGATGCGAGCTCGTCCTCGCCGATGGTCTGCGGCCCCCGGGTCATGCAGTCGCCGGCGGTGGCGCGCCCGAGTTCACTGCCGCCGGCGAGGATGCGGCGCAGGTCGCCGTCCGTGATGCAGCCGGCGAGCTTGCCGTCGGCATCGGTGACCGCGGTGATCCCCATCCCCTTGGCCGACATCTCGCGAATCGCGGCCAGCATGGCGGCGTCGGCGGGCACGCTCGGCAGGGCGTCGCCGACGTGCATCAGCTGCCGCACCTTGAGCAGGCGCTTGCCGAGCTCGCCTCCCGGGTGCAGCCGCGCGAAGTCCTCCCCGGTGAAGCCCTTGATCTCGAGCAGGGCCATGGCCAGGGCATCGCCCATCGCCAGCGTGGCCGTCGTCGAGGCCGTCGGTGCGAGGTTGAGGGGGCAAGCCTCCTTGTCGATGGCGACCGGCAGATGGACGTCGGCATGCCGGGCCAGCGCGCTCTCCGAGTTGCCGGTCATGACGATCAGTCCGACTCCCAGCCGGCGCACGGTCTCGACCAGGCGCAGCAGCTCGGCGGTCGCGCCGGAGAACGAGGCGGCCAGAACGACGTCGCCCTCGGCCAGCATGCCGATGTCGCCGTGCACCGCCTCGGCGGGGTGCAGGAAGAGCGCCGGCGTTCCGGTGGAGGAAAAGGTCGCGGCGACCTTCTTCATCACCAGGCCGCTCTTGCCCATCCCGCTGCAGACGACGCGGCCGCGGCAGTGAGCGAGGAGATCGACCGCGCGGTCGAAGCTCTCGTCGAGCTGCTCGAGGAGCCCTTCCACCGCCCGCGCCTCCGTCGACAGCACCTTGCGGGCGACCTCGCGGGCCGAGCGGTTCGAGCTGTCGGTCAAACCGTCTCCGCAGAGGGGGCGTCCGCCACCGCCGCTCGCACCGCGCGCAGCGAGCCGAGGAGCGCGGCGGCGCGCTCGGGGTCGAGCTGCGTCGTGCGGTCCGAGAGCGCCGAGTCGGGCTCGAGGTGGACCTCGAGATAGACGCCGTCGGCGCCCGCGGCCACCGCCGCGCGGGCCAGCGGCTCGGCGAACTCGCGGCGGCCGCCGGTCGACTCGCCCTCGGCGCCCGGCAGCTGGAGGGAGTGGGTGACGTCGTAGATCACCGGCACGCCGGTGGCGTGGAGGATGCGGAAAGCGCGCATGTCGACGACCAGGTTGTGGTAGCCGAAGCTCGAGCCGCGCTCGGTGACGCTGATGCGTGGATTGCCGGTGCTGCGCGCCTTCTCGACCGAGCGCGCCATGTCCTCGGGCGCCATGAACTGGCCCTTCTTCAGGTTCACCGGGCGGCCGGTGCTCGCCGCCGCCACGATCAGATCGGTCTGCCGGCAGAGAAACGCCGGCACCTGCAACACGTCGCACACCTCTGCGGCCGGCGCGCACTGCTCGGGGGTGTGAACGTCGGTCAGGAGCGGCAGACCGCTCGCCTCGCGGGCCGCCGCCAGGATACGCAGTCCCTCTTCGAGACCGGGGCCGCGATAGCTGCGGATCGAGGTGCGATTCGCCTTGTCGAAGGAAGCCTTGAAGATCGCCGGCTGGCCCAGGCTCCCGACGATCTCGGCGACTCTCTCGGCGGTGGCGACCGTCTGCGCCTCGCTCTCGATGACGCAAGGTCCGAGGACCGCGGGAAACCCGTCGCCGCCGAGGGTGACGCCAGGCGCCAGCTCGAACGGCTCGAAGCTCACGCGGTCTCCTCGGCCAGGGCCACCCGCTCACGCTGCTTGACGTGCTCGGGGTCGCGACGCCGCGCCTGCTCCTCCAGCGCGGCCTTGATGTAGGAGACGAAGAGCGGATGCGGCGCCGTCGGCTTGGACTTGTACTCGGGGTGGAACTGGCAGCCGAGGAACCAGGGATGCTCGGGCAGCTCGACCATCTCCACGAACTTGCCGTCGGGGCTCATGCCGGCGACCCGCAGGCCCGACGAGGTGAGCGCCTCGAGATACTTCTGATTGACCTCGTAGCGATGGCGATGGCGCTCGCTGATCTCGGTCTCGCCGTAGGTTTCGTGGGCCAGGCTGCCTTCGACCAGGTTGCAGGGGTAGGCGCCGAGACGCATCGTGCCCCCCAGGTCCTCGACGCCGAGCAGGTCGCGCAGCATGTAGATCACGCGGTCCTTGGCTTCGGGATCGAACTCTGAAGAGGTGGCCTCGGGGATGTTGGCGACATGTCGCGCGTACTCGATGACCATGCACTGCATGCCGAGGCAGATGCCGAAGAAGGGCACCTGGTGCTCGCGGGCGTAGCGGATGGCGCGGATCTTTCCCTCGGTGCCCCGCGGCCCGAAGCCGATCGGCACGAGCAGCCCGTCGACCTCGAATACCTGGCGCGGCCAGTTGCCGGTCTCGATCTCCTCGGCGTCGATGTAGACCAGCTCGACGCGCGCGCCGTTGGCGATGCCGCCGTGGGTCAGCGCCTCGTTGAGGCTCTTGTAGGAGTCGGGGAAGTCGACGTACTTGCCGACGATGCCGATCCGGACGTGGTGCTGGGGGCTCTTGGTGCGAACGACGAGATCTTCCCATCTCGACATGTCGCGCTCGTATTGGGGCAGGTTGAGGATCTCGAGCAGTGCCTCGTCGAGCCCCTCGCGGCAGAAGGTGAGCGGCACCTCGTAGATCGTCTGGACGTCGCGCGCCGCGATGACGTGGGTGGGCGGCACGTTGCAGAAGAGGGCGATCTTCTTCTTGACGTCGTCGGCGAGCGGGCGGTCGCAGCGGCAGAGGAGGACGTCGGGCTGGATGCCGATGGCGCGCAGCTCGCGCACCGAGTGCTGCGTCGGCTTGGTCTTGACCTCGTCCGAGGTCGGGATGAAGGGCACCAGCGTCAGGTGCAGGTTGGCGGCGTTGTTGCGGCCCAGCTCGATCCGAAACTGCCGGATCGCCTCGAGGAACGGGAGCGACTCGATGTCGCCGACCGTGCCGCCGATCTCGACGATCACCACGTCGACGCCGTCGGCGACGCGCTTCATCGCCTCCTTGATCTCGTCGGTGATGTGCGGAATCACCTGCACCGTGTTGCCCAGGTAGTCGCCACGGCGCTCCTTGTTGATCACCGTCTCGTAGATCTTGCCGGTGGTGGTGTTGTGGCGCTTGCTGGTGACGGCGTTGGTGAAGCGCTCGTAGTGACCGAGGTCGAGATCGGTCTCGGCGCCGTCGTCGGTGACGAACACCTCGCCGTGCTGATAGGGCGACATCGTCCCCGGGTCGACGTTGACGTAGGGGTCGAGCTTCATCAGCGTCACGGAGAATCCCCGCGACTCCAGGATGGCGCCGACCGATGCCGCCGCGACGCCCTTGCCGAGCGACGAGATCACGCCGCCGGTGATGAAAATGTACTTTGTCGCCATACCCCAGTCTCCTCCTTCTAATGAACGGACCCCGACCGCCTTCCCTAGGCGGACGCGTCCTCCGCCGGCCCCCGGCTCTCCGAGCTCGTGCTCCGGAGGAGCTCCTCGACCCTCTCGAGGTCCTCTATTGTATCGACGCCCACCCACGCGCTCGCCGTGGTGAGCACGCGAATGCCGATGCCGTTCTCGAGTGCCCGCAGCTGCTCGAGAGACTCGGTTCGCTCGAGCGGCGACGGTTCGAGCTCCGCCAGCCGCACCAGCGCCTCGCGCTGATAGCCGTAGATGCCGATGTGCTTGAGCGGCCGCGTGTAGCCTTCGTGTTTCGGATAGGGAATCGTGGCGCGGCTGAAGTAGAGCGCGCGCCCGCTCGAGTCGACCACCACCTTGACCACGTTCGGATCGGCGGCCTCGTCCGCACCGGCCGGGGCCGCCAGGGTCACCATCTGGTCCTCGGGCGAGTCGATGAGGTAGCGGGCCAGGCGATCGATCTCGGCCGGATCGATCAGCGGCTCGTCGCCCTGGACGTTGACCACCGCCGACTCCTCCCACTCGCGCGCCGCCCAGGCGATGCGGTCGGTCCCCGATGCGCAGTCGACCGGGGTCATCTCATAGTTGCCGCCGAACCGTTCGATCGCCTCGGCGATGCGGTCGTCGTCGGTCAGCACCACCACGCGGCTCAAGCTCGACGCCCGCTCGACGCGGCGGTAGACGTGCTCGATCAGCGGCCGGCCCGCCAGCGAGTGCAGCGGCTTGCCGATCATCCGGGTCGAGCCGTAGCGGGCGGGAATGGCGCCGATGACGGTGGCGGTGCGGCTCGACGAGGGGTGCACGGCCAAAGATACTCCGGGGTCGGAATCGAGTCAAACCGGGCGGGATCGGGTCGGTTTGCGTCCCCGGAGCCGAAGGATTGCCGCGTTCCGCGCATCCAAGTGCGCGAAAGAGGCCGGTGTAGGGCCTTCACCCTTCGCGGGATTCCCGCAGAACGACAGACGGAGGAGAAAGAGATGCGAACATCCACCACCTTCCTGAAGCTGGCCGCGATCGTCGCGCTGGCGCTCATCCTGTCGCCGGCGGCGCAGGCCAAGAGGCTCGCCGACGCCGAGATCCGGATCGAGATCAACGCGACCGACGGCGATGCCGGCATTCAGGTGTTTCTCGACGGCGAAGGCTGGGACACGATGCAGATGACCGGGCCGAACGGCGTCGAGTTCAGCGTGGCGGCCGAGAACAGTATTGGCCAGCAGGGGATCACGGAGTTCTTCTTCGAGAGCGCCGAGCCGTCGTTCGAAGAGCAGTCGCTCGACGAGCTTCTGGAGCTGTTCCCGGCGGGCCTCTACCGATTCGAAGGCACGACCACCGAAGGCCGCAGGCTGCGGGGCAAGGCGCGGCTGACCCACGCTCTGCCCGACGCGCCGGTCCAGCTCTCGCCGATCGACGGCGAAGAGGTCGACCCCGACAACGCGGTGTTCGAATGGGCGCCGGTGGCCGATCCGCCAGGCAGCGAGATCGTCGGCTACGAAGTCGTCGTCGAGTGCGACGAGCCCGAGTTCACCAAGACGACCGCGCTGGTGGGTGCCGACGTCACGCAGATCACCGTGCCGCGGGAGGTTCTCGGCCAGGAGGACGCCGATGAGTGCAAGTGGGAGGTCCTGGCGATCGAGGACAGCGGCAACCAGACGATCTCGGAGACCGAGTTCTCGATCGACTAGGGCGCCGCTATGAGACGAATCACGCCTGCCATCGCGCTAGCCGCGATACTCCTGCCGACCACCCCGGCAGCCTCCGTCGCGGGGCGCGACGGGTTCACCGATCGCTTCCGGGTCGAAGAGTGCACCTGGGCCGCACGCGGCGTCCGCAATCCCTACTTCCCGCTCAAGCCCGGCCGCCGGGTCACTCTCGCCGGCGAAGAGGACGGCGAGAGGATCGAGGTGGTCATCACCACGCAGCGGCGAACCGAGCGGCTCAGCTTCGAGAGTCCGGAGGGCAAAGCGATCTCGGTCACGGCCCGCGTCGTCGAGGAGCGGGAGTCGATCGACGGCGAGCTGGTCGAGGTGTCGCGCAACTGGTTTGCCATCTGCCGCGAGACCGGCGACGTCTACTACTTCGGCGAAGAGGTCGACGACTACGAGGACGGCGAGATCGTCGGGCACGGCGGCGCCTGGCGGGCGGGCGTCGACGGCGCACAGCCCGGCATCATCATGCCGGGCACCTTTCTCCTCGGCTCCAGGTACTTCCAGGAGGTCGCGCCGGGCATCGCCCTGGATCGAGCGCGCCACATCGAGGATCAGATCACCCTGCCCACCGCCGCCGGCGTCTTCACCGGGTGCGGCATGGTCAAGGAGAGCTCGCCGCTCGACGGTCCGGGAGAGTTCAGCTTCAAGATCTACTGTCCGAACGTCGGCCTGGTGCTCGATGACGTCATCGAGGTGATCGCCATCGCCGAGTAGGCGTCAAACCACGCCGTACGCCAGCATCGCGTCGGCGACCTTGACGAAGCCGCCGATGTTGGCGCCCCGCACGTAGTCGACGTAGCCGTCTTCCTCGGTGCCCCAGCGGACGCACTTCTCGTGGATGTCGGTCATGATCTTGCGCAACCGGCTGTCGACCTCGTCGCG
>JAHEKO010000282.1 GCA_024638355.1 Acidobacteriota bacterium | reverse complement strand
GGCGACTACCGCGATCCGGGGGTCATGCGGTTCGGCTTTCAGCCGCTCTACCTGTCGCACGCCGACGTCGCGCGCGCGGCCGACGCTCTGGTCGGCTGCATCGAAAGCTCGGTGTGGACCGAGCCCGGCTACAACCGCAGGCTGTCGGTAACCTGAGGGGAGCCGCATCGGTAACTCGAGGGGAGCCCATTCACGATGAGGAAGACCCGACTGGTGCCCGCCCTGCTCGCGCTCGCCGTCGCCGGCCCGGCGGCCGCCGGCGACGAGTCGCTCGAAGCGCGGATCGACGCCATCGTCGCCCCCTACGTCGCCGCAGGAGACTTCATGGGCGTCGTCGCGGTCCAGCGCGGCGGCGCGGACGCGCTGATTTCGCCCTACGGGTTCGCCAGCCTCGAGCTCGGCGTGCCCCACCGGCCCGACGACATCTTCATGATCGGCTCGGTCTCCAAGCAGTTCACCGCGGCGGCGGTGCTGCTGCTCGAAGAAGCGGGGGCGCTGAGCACGAGCGACGCGGTCGGCAAGCACCTGCCGGGCTTTCCACACGGCGACGCGATCACGATCGAGCAGCTCCTGACCCACACCTCCGGCGTCGCCGACGTCTACTCGCTCGAGCGCTTCGGCGCGTCGGGCGGCCGGGAAGGAACCTTCGAAGAGGTGATCGGAGACCTCGGTCGCATGGCGCTGACGTTCAGTCCGGGTGAGGGCTATGCCTACAGCAACGGCGGCTACTCGGTGCTGGCGGCGGTGATCGAGAAGGCCGCGGGGGCCGAGTTCGGCGAGGTTCTCCGCCGCCGTATCTTCGAGCCCCTCGGCATGTCGCGGACCGCACACGATGCCGCAGGTCCCGCCGTCGAGGGCCGCGTCTCCGGTTACGACCCCTGGGGGCGACGGGACCTGAGCCCGTCGATCCCGGTGTCTCCGGCGTTTCTGGCGGGATCGGGCTCACTCTGGTCGTCGGCGGGAGATCTGGCTAGGTGGAGCACGGCGCTTCACGGCGGCCGCCTGCTGAGGCCGGCCTCCTACCGCAAGCTCACCCACGACTACGGCCATGGTTACGGCTTTGGCGTGAGCGTCTTCCGCAGGTTCGAGCGGGACGTGATCGGCCACGATGGGCGCGTCGCCGGCTACGCCAGCGACGTGGCTCGGTACGTGGAGGACGAGACGACCATCGTCATCTTGAGCAACGTGCAGTCGGTGGCGCGGGACGAGATCCGGCGTCTGGTGGCCGCGGCGGCGCTCGGCGAGGCGTACACGATTCCGGCCCCCGGCGAGCTCCTCGACCTGCCGCCGGCGCCGCTCGAAGAGCTGATCGGCGTCTACTCGTTCGGCCCCGCCTTCGAAGTGTCGGTGAGCGTCGCCGACGGCCGCCTGCTGGCGCGCGCGAACCAGGGCGGATACTCGGAGCTGGTCGCCGCCGGCGCCGGCGAGTGGTTCTCGCGGATGCTGTATGCGACGGTTCGCTTCGGCCGCGACGAGGCGGGAGTCGTGGACCGCCTGATCTGGGGCGCCGGCGACGGAGCGCCGGCCGGCCGCAAGGTGCGGTAGCCGGCCGATCCGCGGTCGAGGGGTTCAACTTTCTCAGGCCCTGGACGTACTCAAAGCGAACGTCGAACCGCGGGGTGCCTGGAAAGCTGGTGAGACCGGCGAGCTAGACTCCCCGGGAGATCGATCGCGGCCCGAGCCGCGACGGGGAGGAGTGGATGCACGCAAGAACGCTGACTTGGGGTCTCGCCTGGCTGGCTCTGGCGGCTGGTTGGACCGGCGACCCCGCCTCCGGCGCCGAGCCGGAAGAAACGTCGCTCGAAGAGCGGGTGGATCGCTACCTCCAGCCGTACCTCGATATCGGCCACCTTTCGGGCACCCTGCTGATCGCTCGAAACGGCGACGTGGTCTACGAGAAGTCGTTCGGTCTGGCGAATCTGGAGCACGACGTCGCCAACACGCCCGCGACGCGCTTCTGCGTCGGCTCGATCAACAAGCCGATGACCCTCGTCATCCTGACGCGCTTGCTGGAAGCGGAGAAGCTGGCGCTCACCGACGAGCTGAGCCGGTATCTCCCCGGGTTTCCGCGAGGCGACGAGATCACCGTCCAGGACCTCGCGGCGCACAGCGCGGGGATACCCCACCGCGTCACCGAGCCGCTCGACGAGGTGCGCCCGCAGACTCCCGCCAGCATGGCCGATCTGGCGGCTCGCAGAGAGCTGATCTTCGACCCGGGCACCGACAGCGTCTACAGCTCGGCGGGCTTCTCGGTTCTCGCCCGCGTGCTCGAGCTGGCCGGCGGCAGGTCCTACGCGGAGCTGCTCGATGAGCACGTGCTGACCCCGGCGGGCATGGCCGACACCTCGGATGCCGGAACGCGGGCGATCCTCGAGCGGCGCGCAGCGAGCTACTACTTCGCCACCGGCGGGCTGGTGAACGCGCCGGCCGGGGACATCTCGCACCTGGTCGGTGCCGGCTCTGTCTTTTCCACGCCACGCGATCTGCTGGCGATGCAGCGCGCCCTGCTCGCCGGTGAGCTCGGCAGCAAGGCCCTGGAGATTCTGGTGCGCGAGGGCGGCAACCTCCGCTGGAACGGCCTGGCCGCCGGCTACCGCGCCTTCGCCGACTACGATGCGGCGACCGGCGTCAGCGTCGTGGTCGCGAGCAACGTCACCTCCGGAGCGCTCGACCGGATTCGCAGCGCGCTACCGGCGATCGCGGCGGGAGAGCCCGTTCCGGCTCCGGCGCCGATCCAGGCGCGAGCGGTCGCCGTCGACCGCGGCCTGCTCGAGAGCTACCAGGGCGCCTACGAGCTGCGTCCGGGAAGGAACCTCGACCTGCGCGTCGTCGACGGACGCGTACTGATGAACGAATGGCTGTTGATACCGACCTCGGAGACGACGCTCTTCTCACCGCAGGACTACGCCGAGATCGAGGTGGTGCTCGACGAGGCGGGAGAGGTCAGCCGCCTCGACTGGACGATCGGAGACCAGACCTATCCGTTGCCCCGGGTCGGGGGAACGGACTCCGCCGGTACGAGCCCGTCGGGCGCCGCCGTCGACGCCTTCGTCGCGCCGTTCGTCGATCTCGCGATGTTCGACGGCACCGTCGCCGTCGACGTGGGAGGCGAGATCCTCTATGAGAAGTCGTTCGGCCTCGCGCAGTACGAGCACGGCGTGCGGCACGCTTCCGATACGAGGTTTCGCATCGCCTCGATCTCCAAGACCCTCACCGACGCCGCCTTCGGCGTGCTGATTCAGCGTGGCGTCCTGACCCTGGAAACGCCTCTCGCCCGGTACCTGCCGGCCTTCCCGTCGGCCGAATCGATCACGATCGGCCAGCTCTTGAGCCACCGCTCCGGGATTCCGCATATCAACAGGCAGCCTTGGGGCGACGGCTCGACCTCCTTCTCGCTCGACGAGCTGCTCGAGCGACTCGCCGACCTGCCGCTCGACTTCGAGCCGGGAACGGACCGTAGCTACAGCAACGGCGGGTACGCGGTAGCGGCCAAGGTTCTCGAGGTCGCCGGAGGCGCCGCGTTCGACGAGGTCATGCGCGACCTGGTGTTCGAGCCGCTGGGCATGAACGACACCGGCCACATCGCCGACGCGCGCCGGCCGATTCCGGCGATGGCCACCGGCTACGAGCCCGGCGCCCGGATCGGCGAGCGCCGCCGCTCGCGCTTCTACGCGGTCGAGACGCGGCCGGGCGGCGGCTCCTTCTACTCGACGGTCGGGGACCTCTTGCGCTTCGCCCGGGGCGTCTTCCGCGACGGCTTCATCGAGCCGCCGCTGGTGAAGAGCGTTCTCGGCGGCGGCGACGGTCCTTTCCTCTCCCAGGGTCGCTCTCCCGGCTTCGTGGCCAAGCTGCTGCACGACCCGGAGCGGGATGTCATCGTCGTCAGCCTGGCGAACAACTACTCGGTGCCTGCGGACTGGGCCGCCACCATCGCCGACCTGGCGACCGGGACCGTCCAGGCGTCTCCCTGGCCGGAGCTTCGGCGCGCCGAGGGCGCGGTGGCGGCGGACGATCCCAGGTTGGGGCGCTATCGCAGCTCGCGCGGCGGCGGCGAGCTGCGCATCGACCGCGGCCCGCGAGGCGAGATGCTCTTGCGCGAGCCGTCGGAGCAGACCGTGGGTACGGCGCTCGTCGGTCTCGACGACGGCTCCTTCCTGCAGCCGTTCTACTTCCAGCGCTGCGAGCAGGCGGCCGAGACGCGGGTCGTGACCTGCCGGATCCTCTCGGGCGACCCGCGGTACACGAGCGAGTGGACGCCGATCGGGGAGGGGGCGGAATGAGGCGGCCGCGCGACGTCGCCGCTCCGTTCCTGGTGAGCCTGGCACTCGCCGCCATGGCGGCCGCGGGCGGCGCCGCCGAGCGATCCGCCGAAGCGGCCGCCGCGGTGATCGAGTTTCGGGGCGGGAGCCTGTTCGACGGCGAGGCTTTCGTGGCGGCGCCGCTCTGCGTGAGCGAGACCGTGATCGTCGCCTGCGGCGAGCAAGCCCGCTCGGTGGTGGATCTCGGCGGCGGCTTCGTCATTCCGCCGCTGGCGGACGCTCACACCCACCATTTCGACGGACCGTACACGTTCTCGTGGCATCGCGGCGCCTATCTCGAGGCGGGCGTCTTCTACGCCATGACGCTGACGGCCCGGGGCAGCCAGGTGCGGGAGATCCGCGAGCGGCTGTCGGGGCCCAAGAACGTCGACGTCGCGACCTCGATGGGCGGAATCACCGGGCCGGAGAGCCATCCGGCGGAGATCTACGAGGCGCTGGCCCTCGGCATCCGAAGCTATGAGGAGCAGGTTGCTCGGGCCGCGGAGATCCGCGCCAGCCGCAAGGTCGCGGACGACGCCTACTACGTCGTCGCGACACCGCAGGACGTGCGCGAGAAGTGGCCGCTGCTGCTCGCCGCGGGTCCCGATCTGATCAAGGTCTTCCTCCGCAGCAGCGAACGCTATGCCGAGGGCTTCGGCAAGTGGGGGGCCGGGGGAGGCATCGATCCCGACCTGCTGCCGCTGATTCGTCGCATGTCCGAGGAGGCCGGGCTGCGCCTCGCCGTGGCCAACTCGAGCGTCGCGGACTTTCGCGCCTCGCTCGAGGCGGAAGCCGATCTGGTGAGCCACATCCCGTGCTATCAGGACACCATGAGCGATCCGACCAGCCCGTACTTCGACACCGACACCGCCGAGGAGTGCGAGCTGTCGCCGGCCGACGCCGAGGCGGCGGCCGCGATCGGTATGGTCTCGACGCTGGTCGCCAGCGAGTGGAGCAAGGACCGACCGCGGGTCTACGTCGAGTGGGAGAGGCGGAACGTGGGGCTGCTCGAAGCGGCGGGAGCCCCGCTCGCGGTGGGCTCGAACGCCTACGGCTCGACCGTCGTCGACGGCCTGGTCGCGGCAGCCGAGAAGGGTCTCTTCGAGCCCGCGCGCCTCCTCCGGCTGGCGACGACGGACACGGCCCGCGCGATCTTTCCGGATCGCCCGGTCGGCTGTCTCGAGCCGGGCTGCGAGGCGAGCTTCCTGGTTCTCGAGAGCGATCCGC